>NZ_JBFTND010000010.1:0-82864 GCF_056397305.1 Cupriavidus sp. 05N40 | reverse complement strand
CCGCCAGGCCGATCAGCGAGTGCATCGCCGCGACCAGCTCGGGCATCTTGGTCATCTCGACTTTCTTCGCCACGTAGGCGCCGATGCCGCCGCCCACCACCAGCGCGCCGAAGATCAGCGCCAGCCCTTCGCCGACCGGCGCCTGGCCCGCGCCGATGGCGAGGAATTCATTCTTGAGCTTGACGATGAGCGCCAGAGTGGTCAGCGCCGCGATCAGCATGCCGGCCATGCCGAAGGCATTGCCGCGCCGCGCGGAGCTCGGATGCGAGAGGCCCTTGAGCGCCTGGATAAAGCAGACCGAGGCGACCAGGTAGAGCAGGGTGACGAGATTCATGCTCATTTGCCGTGCTCCTTGGCCGAGCCGTCAGCCTTTGCCTTGGGTTCCTTCTTCTTGAACATCTCCAGCATGCGCTGGGTCACCAGGAAGCCGCCGAACACATTGACGGCGGCCAGCGCCACCGCCAGCGTGCCCATGGTGCGTCCTACCATGCCCTCGGTCAGGCCGGCCGCCAGCATGGCGCCGACGATGATGATGGCCGAGATCGCATTGGTCACGGCCATCAGCGGGGTGTGCAGGGCCGGCGTTACCGTCCAGACCACGTGGTACCCCACGTAGATCGCCAGCACGAAGATGATCAGGTTGATCACCGTGTGGTTCACCATTTCCATCGCCTACTCCTCCGTTGCTTGAATGCCTTCGCTGCGCGGTTGTCCCGTGTTCTTCTGCCTGGCCCGGCGCACCTGGCCGTGCTGCCCGATGCCGGTCTGCTTCTCGCGTGCGCGCCGCCGCAGGCGGCGGCGCGCGAAGTCCGTACGTATGGACGGCTGGACGGCTGGACCGGCTGGCTCGCCGGATCCGCCGCATGCCGCCTACACCTTCTTGATTTCCTTGATGCCGTTGTTGTCGTTCACCAGGATGACCTTCGGCTTGTAGGTGGCGATCTCTTCGTCGCTCATCGGYGCGTAGGTGCAGATGATGAGATGGTCGCCCAGGTGCGCGCGCCGCGCGGCCGCGCCGTTGAGCGAGATCTCGCCGGTGCCGCGCGCGCCCTTGATGATGTAGGTCGAAAAACGCTCGCCGTTGTTGACGTTGTACAACTCGATCTTCTCGAACTCCTTCATGTCGGCCGCGTCGAGCAGGTCCTCGTCGATGCCGCATGAGCCCTCGTAGTGGAGGTCCGCCTGTGTCACGGTGACACGATGGAGCTTGGCGCGGAGCATGATGCGTTGCATTGGTGATGCGTCCTTGGTTGTGGCTGTGTGAGCCCGTGGGCAAGCCCCGCGGGCCGCTGCAAAGCTCCCGGTGCCCGGACGTGCCGGCCGCGCCGGCGAACGCCCGCGCGCCATGCCGGGACCGCGTGGCGCCAATCTAAAGCGAGCGGGCCGCGGCGGGCCCGCCTGCGCGCTTCAGTTGGCGCCGCGGACGACTTGTCCGTCCTTGCACATCAGGCAGGCCGCCACGATGTCGTCTTCCAGGTTCAGTATGAACTGGCCGTCCTTGTCGATGACGAGCTTGAGGAAGTCGAGCACGTTGCGCGCGTAGAGTGCCGAGGCGTCGGCCGCCACCATGCTGGCAAGGTTGGTATGGCCGATCAGCGTGACGCCGTGGCGCTCCACCACTTCGTCGGCCACGGTGAGCGGGCAGTTGCCGCCCTGCGCCGCGGCCAGGTCGACCACCACCGAGCCCGGCTTCATGGCCTGGACGGTTTCTTCCTTGAGCAGCACCGGTGCCTGGCGGCCCGGGATCAGCGCGGTGGTGATGACGATGTCGGCGGCCTTGGCGCGCTCGTGCACCAGTTCGGCCTGGCGGCGCATCCAGTCCGGCGGCATCGGGCGCGCATAGCCTCCCACGCCCTGGGCGATCTCGCGCTCTTCATCGGTGACGAACGGCACGTCGACGAACTTGGCCCCCAGCGACTCGATCTGTTCCTTGACCGCGGGGCGCACGTCGGAGGCTTCGATCACCGCGCCCAGGCGCTTGGCCGTGGCGATGGCCTGCAGGCCGGCCACGCCGGCGCCGAGGATCAGCACGCGCGCCGCCTTCACGGTGCCGGCGGCGGTCATCAGCATCGGCATGAAGCGCTGGTAATGGTGAGCGGCGACCAGCACGGCCTTGTAGCCGGCGATATTGGCCTGCGAGGACAGCACGTCCATGCTCTGCGCGCGCGTGGTGCGCGGCGCGGCTTCGAGCGCGAAGGCGGTCAGCGTGGCGCGCGCCATGCGTGCGTTGTTGTCGGCATCGAAGGGGTTGAGCATGCCGACCAGCGCGGAGCCGGGCTTCATCAGCGCGAGCTCGGCGTCGTCCGGTGCGCGCACCTTCAGGACGAGCTGCGCGCCCAGCGCCTGGGCCGCGGTGCCGATGGTGGCGCCGACCGCCTCGTAGGCTGAGTCGGGCTGGCTGGCGCGCACGCCAGCTCCCGATTGCACGATAACCTGATGGCCCTGCGCGACGTATTTCTTGACCGTCTCGGGGGTTGCGGCGACACGAGTCTCACCTGCCCGCGTCTCCTGCGGGATGCCGATCTGCATCGTCAATTTCTCCTTTTGCTGGCGTCTTCGAGGCGCTGTCAAAATGATTCTGGCGATGGGGCGCGCGTGCCTTGCGTACGTACGACATGTACGGGATGTACGACATGTACATCCAGTCGGAGCGCCCGACCAGAACCGCTTCGTTTCATTCTGACAATGCCGCTGCTCTGCATTTACGGGCGGACGTCCTGAGCCCTTTGTGTTTTCCCGCGCGCACAGCCGAAGCTGGGCGCAGCGCACAATTTTTTCGCAGCTTACAGGAATCTGACGATCCGTGGTGACCGGCCGTTCGGCTTTTGCGCAACAAGTCCGCATGGCGCATGGCGGCTATCCGGGTGGTGCATGACTGGCCCCCGTCTTTATGTGATCGCTTGGCGTGCCCCCGTTTTCTTGACACCGATTTGAGATGCGCTCCCGTACTGTTCGGGTCGCTGCGCGGCCCGTGCCGCGCCACCGCGCCGATGGCGCTATTCCGATCGACCTCCCTGTTTCCTGCCAAGCAATCCATGACTGTCTTCCGCCTTGCTGCTCCGCGCGCCTGCGCCGTCTTCCTGTCCGGCGCCGCCCTTTTCTGCGGCGTGTCCGGTGCCCATGCCCAGAGCACACCCGACGCCGAAGCCTCGCCGCACACGTTCACGGCCAACGTGACCGTCGCCAGCGAATACCGCTACCGCGGCCTGATGCAGACCAACCGTCGCCCGGCCATCCAGGGCGGCTTCGACTACGCGCATTCGAGCGGCTTCTACCTCGGCAACTGGAACTCGAGCATCAGCTGGCTCAGCGACAGCAACCCGCAGGTCTCGGCACCGATCGAGATGGATTTCTACGGCGGCTTCAAGAACACCGTGACGCTGGCAGGGCTGGAGTGGAACTACGACCTGGGCGTGCTGCAGTACTACTATCCGGGCGACTACCCGAACGGCTTCACGCGCCCCTACACCACGGAGCTATATATCGGCGCTGGTTACGGCCCCGTGTTCCTGAAGTACTCGCAGGCGCTGACCAACCTGTTCGGCTTCGCCAACAGCAAGTACAGCTCCTATATCGACCTCAGCGCCAACGTGCCGCTCAATGTGTGGGACCTGACGCTGAACGCGCACGTGGGCTACCAGGACGTGCGCAATGTCACCGATGCCTCGTACACCGACTGGAGGCTCGGGCTGACCAAGGACCTGGGCAAGGGCTTCGCGCTGGCGCTCGCCTATATCGACACCAACGCCCACCACTCGGTCTACACCAACACGTCCGGGCGCTATATCGGGCGGGCCGCCGCGTTCGCTTCGCTCACCAAGACATTCTGAGCGCGGCCTTTTGATGACTTCTTGATGACGCCGGCGGCAATCATTGCATCAACTTGAGGCCCGCCTGCCTAGCATGGTTCCATCTACAACAGACGACCCGTTTCACACGGGTCCAGCCCATATGCGACAGTCGAGCCTTGCCGTGGCCTTCGTTTCCGTGCCGCGCCGTCCTTCCCGCACGCAGTCCGCCCGCGCCGCATCGGCGCGCACCGAAGCCACGCGCACCGGGCGCGGCGCCGCGCGTCCCGCGCAACCCGTATCCGGCATCGACAACGCCGCGGCGAACGCCGCCGACACCGCATGCGCATGGATCCGCCTGCGCCTGGCAGTGGCCTCGGGCCAGGTCTTCGCGCTGCGCCAGTCGCTGCACGCGGCGATCGGCAAGCTGGCGCGCATCTATGTGGTCGAGGTGGACCACCGCCACGGCGAGACCACCGTGCATGTGGAGGTCGAGCGCGGTGGCCGCGATGCCGCCATGCACGCCATCATGATGGCGCTGCCTGCCGCCGAGTTCGGCGTGACCACTGTGCTGGGGCAAGACCATGCCGCGCACTGAGCAGGAAGCGGGCCGCCTGCGCAAGCCGGGCGGCACCGGGCTGTGGCTGCCGATGGTGACGCCGCTGCAAGGCGGCGAGCTGGACCTGCCCTGCGCGCAGCGCCTGGCCGCGCACTATGTGGCCAGCGGGGTGGACGGTCTCGTCATCCTCGGCACCACGGGGGAGGGCGCACTGCTCTCGCCAGCGGAGCGGCTGATGTTCACCGCCGCGGTGCTCGAAGCAGTCAATGGCGCGCTGCCGGTGATGGCCGGCGTGGGCGGCGTGGATACCCGCGGCGTGTGCGAGCAGGTGCGCCAGCTCGACGCCTTCGACCTGGCCGGCTACCTGGTGCCGCCGCCGTACTACCTGCGCCCGGGCGACGATGGCATTGCCTGGCATTTCGAGCGCGTGGCCGACGCTACCTGGCGGCCGCTGATGCTCTACAACGTACCGCGCCGCACCGGCTGCAGCCTGTCGCCCGCGCTGGTGCGGCGCCTGGCCGCGCATCCGCGCATCGTGGCGGTCAAGGAGTGCGATGCGGCGGGGCTGCGCGCGCTTGCCGGCTGCGAAGCGCTCTCGGTGTTCTGCGGCGAGGACGAGGCCATCCTCGGCCATCTGCTGGGTGGCGGCGACGGCGTGGTGCCGGCCAGCGCGCATATCCGCACCGACCTGTTCGTGCGCCTGGTGCAACTGGCCGCGGACGGCCGGCACGAGGCGGCGCGCGCCCTGTTCGCGCGCCTGGCGCCGCTGATCGCGCTGTTGTTTTCCGAGCCCAATCCCGCGCCGGTCAAGGCCGCGCTCGCCTTGTGCGGACTGGCCGGCGCGGAGGTCAGGCGGCCGCTGATGCCGGCCAGCGCGGCGCTGCGCGAACGGCTCGAGCATGCGATCGACCTGCTGCCTTCCGCGCGAGAAGTGGAGTGCACTTTGCAGCCTGCGTGACGGGCCGGGCGCCGCGGCGAGGCGGACGGCCTGGATGCGCGAAAGTGCGGCAACCGGTAGAATGCCGGATTGCCTAAATTTTGTGCATCATGTCACACGACTGGAAAGCCAGCGTCACCGTCGCCGCGGTCATCGAACGCGGCGGCCGTTTCCTGCTGGTGGAAGAAGAAACCCCCGACGGCCTGCGGCTGAACCAGCCTGCCGGCCACCTCGATCCCGGCGAGAGCCTGGTGCATGCGGTCATCCGCGAGACGCTGGAGGAAACCGCGCACACCTTCGAGCCGCGCGCGCTGCTGGGCTGCTATATGGCGCATTCCGGGTCGGCGGGCAGCACGGCGCGGCCGGGCGGCGACATCACTTATGTGCGCTTTGCCTTCACCGGCGAGCTGGGCGCGCTCGATGCCGGGCGCCAGCTCGACGTCGGCATCGTGCGCACGGTGTGGATGAGCGCGGATGAGATCCGCGCCTGCCCCGAGCGCCATCGCACGCCCTTGGTGCTGGCCTGCATGGAAGACTACCTGGCCGGCAAGCGCTTCGCGCTCGACGCGCTTTTCACCCACCCCTCGGTGACCGCGGCGACGCACGCACCGGCCGGCGGAGCCGCGTCATGAGCGGCAAGCGCGTGGTGGTGGGCATGTCGGGTGGCGTCGACTCCTCGGTGACCGCGTGGCTGCTCAAGCAGCAGGGCTACGAGGTGATCGGCCTGTTCATGAAGAACTGGGAGGACGACGACGACAGCGAATATTGCTCGACCCGGCAGGACTGGCTCGATGTCGTCTCGGTGGCCGACCTGATCGGCGTGGACGTGGAAGCCGTCAACTTCGCCGCCGAGTACAAGGACCGCGTGTTCGCCGATTTCCTGCGCGAATACTCGGCCGGCCGCACGCCCAATCCCGACGTGCTGTGCAACGCTGAGATCAAGTTCAAGGCCTTCCTCGACCACGCCATGTCGCTGGGCGCGGACACCATCGCCACGGGCCACTATGCGCGCGTGCGCCAGGCCGCGAACGGCCGCTTCGAACTGCTCAAGGCCTTCGATCACACCAAGGACCAGAGCTATTTCCTGCACCGCCTGAACCAGGCGCAGCTCTCGCGCACGTTGTTCCCGCTGGGCGAGATGCCCAAGACGCGCGTGCGCGAGATTGCCGCCGAGATCGGCCTGCCCAACGCGAAGAAGAAGGATTCGACCGGCATCTGCTTTATCGGCGAGCGGCCTTTCCGCGATTTCCTCAACCGCTACCTGCCCACCAGCCCCGGCCCGATGAAGACGCCGGACGGCAAGGAAGTCGGCCAGCACATCGGCCTGGCCTTCTATACGCTGGGCCAGCGCAAGGGCATCGGCCTGGGCGGCAGCCGCGAAGGCAGCGGCGACGCCTGGTACGTGGCGCGCAAGGATATGGCGAGCAATACGCTGTATGTGGTGCAGGGCCACGATCATCCGTGGCTGCTGACGCCGGCGCTCGATGCCGCGGACCTGTCGTGGGTGGCCGGCGAGGGCCCGCAGGTGGGCACCGCGCTATCGGCCAAGACACGCTACCGGCAGAGCGATGCGCCGTGCTCGGTGTCGGCGCTGGAGGGAGACGCGCTGCGGCTGGGGTTTGCCGAGGCGCAGTGGGCGGTGACGCCGGGCCAGTCGGCAGTGCTGTACCAGGGCGATGTCTGCCTCGGTGGCGGCATCATCCGGTAGCTGGGCGCGCCGGTCGCCCGGCGCGCTGATGCGCCCGCGTGCCTACGCGCGCGGCGGCTCGGTATCGATGAACGACTGGCGCTTGCCCAGCTTGTCCTGATACACGGCCAGGCGCGGATGACGCTCGCGCCAGGCGATGTCCGGGAAGCGGAAGTCCAGGTACGAGAGCGCGCAGCCAACCGCCACGTCGGCCAGCGAGTAGTGGTTGTCGCAGCACCACGGGCGGTCGGCCAGGCCGTCGGCGATGGCCGCCACCGCCGAGTCGATCTTGCCGAGCTGGCGCTTGACCCAGCGCTCGCTGCGCTGCTCGGGTTCGCGCTGGGTATGCTCCAGGCGCGCCAGCAGGGCGGCGTCGAGCAGGCCGTCGGCCAGYGCTTCCCAGCAGCGTACTTCCACGCGTTCGCGGGCGCCTTGCGGGATCATCCGGCTGACCGGCGTCAGCGTATCGACGTATTCGACGATCACGCGCGAATCGAAGATCGCGCCGCCGTCTTCCATCACCAGGCAAGGCACCTTGCCGAGCGGGTTGAACTGGCCGATGGTGGTGTCGGGCGACCACACGTCCACCTCGACCATCTGGTAATCGATCTTCTTCTCTGCCATCACCACGCGCACCTTGCGCGCGTAGGGACTGGTTTGCGATGCGTACAGCTTCATGGACTCCCCTCGAGCTTGTTATGAAGTGCATCGGCGCCCTCTGGCACGACGGACCGCGCTGGAGGCGTCCGGCCGGCATGCCCGATGCACTTCATAACAGGCTAGCGGATCGGCGAGCGCGAGTATACCCGTGCCCGGTGCCATACATATGATGGCCGCGCACCATCTCCGTGCGGGTGTCGTGGTGCCGATACGCGCCACCGCGCCACCGCCATGCCGGCGGCCACAGAACGGCGGCCGCGATGGTAAAATGCCCGCTTTCCGCCGCGCCGCCGGTCGGCCGGCGCGCCTGATTGGTCTCTTTTGCGGCTTGTCGCGGGTCTTCGCGGCGCGTGCCGGCCATTTTTGCGCCGGTTTGCGCCAGACCACCGTCTTTTCCCTTCCTTCCGGTCTTCCAGCATGTCTTCCTCCTCGCTCTCCCCGCTCACCGCCCTGTCCCCCATCGACGGCCGCTATGCCTCCAAGGCCGATGCGCTGCGCGAGTGGCTTTCGGAAGCGGCCTTCATGCGCAACCGCGTCAAGGTGGAAGTGCACTGGCTGATCGCGCTGTCGCAGGCCGGCCTGCCCGACATGCCGAAGTTCTCGCCGGCATCCGAGGCCGCGCTGCTGGCCCTGGTGGACAACTTCTCCGAAGCGCACGCCGCGCGCATCAAGGAGATCGAGGCCGTCACCAACCACGACGTCAAGGCGGTCGAGTACTGGCTCAAGGAGCAGGTCAAGGGCAATGCCGAGCTGGAAGCCGCGAGCGAGTTCATCCATTTCGCCTGCACCTCGGAAGACATCAACAACACCTCGCACGGCATGATGCTCAAGGGCGCGCGCGATGGCGTGGTGGTGCCGGCGCTGCAGCGCGTGCACGCGCGCCTGGTCGAACTGGCACATGCCAACGCCCGCCAGCCGATGCTGTCGCGCACCCATGGCCAGCCGGCCAGCCCGACCACGCTGGGCAAGGAAATGGCCAATGTGGCCGCTCGCCTGGGCCGTGCCATCGAGCGCATCCAGCGCGTGGAGCTGCTGGGCAAGATGAACGGCGCGGTGGGCAACTACAACGCGCACCTGTCGGCCTATCCGTCGTTCGACTGGGAGGCGTTCTCGAAACAGGTGATCGAAGCGCGCCTGGGCCTGACCTTCAACCCGTACACCATCCAGATCGAGCCGCACGACTACATGGCCGAGCTGTTCGACGCCGTCGCCCGCGCCAACACCATCCTGATCGACCTGAACCGCGACGTCTGGGGCTATATCTCGCTGGGCTACTTCAAGCAGAGGACCAAGGCCGGCGAGATCGGCTCGTCGACCATGCCGCACAAGGTCAACCCGATCGATTTCGAGAACTCGGAAGGCAACCTGGGCCTGGGCAACGCGGTGCTGCGCCACCTGTCGGAAAAACTGCCGCTGTCGCGCTGGCAGCGCGACCTGACCGACTCCACCGTGCTGCGCAACATGGGCGTGGCCCTTGGCTACAGCCTGCTGGCCTACGAGGCCTGCCTGCGCGGCCTGGGCAAGCTGGAAACCAACCCGGAGCGCCTGAACGAAGACCTCGACAATTGCTGGGAAGTGCTGGCCGAGCCGGTGCAGACCGTGATGCGCCGCTTCGGCGTGCCCAATCCGTATGAGCAGCTCAAGGAGCTCACGCGCGGCAAGGGCATTTCGCGCGAGGCGCTGCAGACCTTCATCGGCGGCCTGGCGATTCCCGAGGACGCCAGGAAGCTGCTGCTGGAGATGACGCCGGCCAGCTACATCGGGCGCGCCGTGAGCCTTGCCGAAGGCATTTCGGCCGCCTGATCTCGCGCGCTGTCCGGCCCGCCGGCCGGCACCGGGACAACAAAAGAAGCCACCCTGCGGGGTGGTTTTTTCGTCTGGCGACCGCCGCGGCGAAATGTCACTTCAAATGGTTTGAATGATTCCATGAATTTCGGACCGCTCGGCCTCATGCGTACGGCACAATAATGCGAGAATCCAGAGGCTGATGGTCATCTGCATGCCGTCGCCTTTTTGCATGCGCCGATAAAACGCTCGACACAAACGCTCCACACAAACGCGCCATACGAACGCGCCATACGAACGCGCCATACGAACGCCCGTGACGGGCAGGGGTTTTACATGCATTCTCAAATCAAGACCGGCGCCCGCGCCGGGGCCTCACCACAGTTGTCCGCATCCGCCTACGGGGCAACCGCGATCGGTCTGCACTGGATCATCGCCTTGCTGATCTTCGCCGCCTTCGGGCTTGGCCTGTACATGACCAGCATTCCGGGGCTGTCGATGCTCAAGCTCAAGCTGTTCTCGTGGCACAAGTGGCTGGGCGTGACGGTGTTCGCCATCGCCGTGCTGCGCGTGCTGTGGCGCGCCACCCACCGGGCGCCGGCGCCCGCCGCGGGTACCCCCGCCTGGCAGGCCGCCGCGGCGCACGGCGCGCATATGCTGCTGTACGTGCTGATCGTGGTGGTGCCCATCACCGGCTACCTGTACAGCTGCGCGGCCGGCGTGCCGGTGGTCTACCTGGGTGTCCTGCCGCTGCCGTCGCTGATCGAGCCGAACGACGCACTCAAGGAAATCCTCAAGCAGGCCCATATCTGGCTGAACTACCTGATGGCAGCCATCGTCGTGATCCACGCGGCCGCGGCGATCAAGCACCAGTTCATCGAACGCGACGGCACGCTGGCGCGCATGCTGCCGTTCCTGAAGTAAAGCGGCGCGCAACGTAGCAACGCAGCAACCCGAAACACCATCTGAAAAACTGACCGAGGGCATTGCCCTCCTAGCGACAGGAGTCTTTGATGAAACGCATTCCCCGCCCGAGCGCGCTCCTGATGGCCGCCACCCTGGCTGTCGCCGGCATCGGCGCCAATCTCGCCTGGGCCCAGGTCGATGCCGCCAAGAGCACGGTGACCGCGACCGCCCGCCAGATCGGCGTGCCGATGGAAGGCAAGTTCAAGAAATTCGATGCGACGGTGACCTTCGATCCCGCGCAGCTGGCTGCCTCCTCGGCCAAGATCGAGATCGACGTGTCGAGCTTCGAGATCGGCGACGCCGAAACCACCAAGGAGGTCAAGGGCGCAGACTGGTTCAACGCGGCCAAATTCCCCAAGGCGGTGTTCCAGTCGACCAGCATCAAGACCGGCGCCGCCGGCAAGTACGAGGTGGCGGGCAAGCTCACCATCAAGGGCAAGACCCTGGACGTGGTGGTGCCGGCGAGCTATCGCCAGGACGGCGGCGGCCAGGTGTTCGACGGTGTGCTGCCGATCAAGCGTACCGTGTTCAATATCGGCGACGGCGAATGGAAGGATACTTCCGTTGTCGCCGACGATGTCCAGATCAAGTTCCATATCGTGACGGCGGCCAGGAAGTAAGCGCTTCGCGCTTGCCTTCGCTGCTATCGCTTTGCTGTTCATCCCCAACTTTTTGCCGGGAGCTCTCATGAAACTGCGTACCATCCTCGCCGCCGCCGCGGCCATTTCCGCCAGCGCCGCCTTCGGCGTGGCTTCGGCCAACACGGTGACCTACAACCTGGATCCCACCCACACCTACCCGAGCTTCGAAGCCGACCACCTGGGCGGCCTGTCCGTCTGGCGCGGCAAGTTCGAAAAGTCCAGCGGCACCGTGACGCTGGATCGCGCGGCCAAGACCGGCTCGCTCGACGTCAAGATCGATCCGGCTTCGGTCGACTTCGGCAACGCCAAGCTGAACCAGCACGTGAAGGGCCCGGACATGTTCAACGTCGAGGCCTTCCCGGAAGCCACCTACAAGGGCAAGTTCTCCAAGTTCAACGGCGACGTCCCGACCGAAGTCGACGGCGTGCTGACGCTGCACGGCGTGTCCAAGCCGGTCAAGCTGGAAATCCGTGAATTCAAGTGCATCCAGCACCCGATGCTCAAGCGCGAAGCCTGCGGCGCCGACGCCGTCGGCACCATCAACCGCGCCGACTTCGGCATCGACTATGGCGTGAAGATGGGCTTCAAGCCCGACGTCAAGCTGGCCATCCAGGTCGAAGGCGTGAAGGCGGAATAAGCGCGCGCTCACGCCCGGGACATGGTCCCGGCGCGCAGCACGAGAGAGGCCGGGGAGCGATCCCCGGCCTTTTTCGTTTGCCGGCCGGTGCGTGCCAGGTTATGTTGTCCGCACCTGATGCCCACAGTACAATGATTCGACAGGAATCAGTTACAGTCTCATCCAGTCAACAATCTCAGCCACTTCCTCGCTCACAGTTACCAGGGTGTAGTCGCGTGCGTGCCTGCCAGTCGAGGACGCCAATGCCCGCAACCGATTACCGACATGTATCCCAGCAGTACCCCTTGATGCCGGCCTAGCGTAGCGATCGTAGCGATCCCCTTGCCCTACGAGCTGTACCCGGCCAGTCGACAAGGACTGGACGGCCGGCAGCGTTTCTCGGATTTCTCTGGCGCAATACCGTGTACTCCCAAACGCAAATCGATCCGGTGGTCAGTTTCCGCAACTCGCAGGGCGAGCAGGTGCGGGGCACAATTATCAATCTCCAGAGAAAAGCTCTGGTGATGGAAATCTACAATCCATACTCGATCGTCCAGGTCAGCGAGGTGCTGAGCGAGCTGAGTGTGCGCATGGGAAGCAAGAACGCCTACCTGGGCAAGGCGGTGGTGATGAGCCTGGTGAATACCGGCCTCACCGCGGTGGTGTCGCTGACGCTCATCGACGAGTGGCGCGAGCTGAGCGACCTGCCCAACGAGCCCAAGTCGGTGGGGCGGGAAGCCGAACTGTTCATCAACGACTGGGACGCGCGCTTCAACATCCGGCGCGACTACCAGATCGTGGTCAACGAAATGCGCGCCTTCCTCTCCGAAGTCTCGCGCTGGGTCGAGCAGGTGGACCTGACCGAGAACCTGCCGAAGGTCGACGGGCGGCTGCGCGAGGACGTGTTCTACGAGCTGGCCACGCCGATCATGCTCAAGACCAAGACCTACCTGGACCGGCTCGAGGGCGAGGCCGAACAGGTCGACGCGGAGATCGCGCCGGTGCACCGCACTTACGCGCAGTCTGCGCTGCACCCGCTGCTGCTGCGCGCGCCGTTCGTCTACCGCACCTTCACCAAGCCGCTCGGCTATGCCGGCGACTACGAGATGGTGAACCAGATCCTGAGCGATCCGCAGCAGGGCCCGACCACCTACTTCCAGATCGTCAATACGGCCTTCCTCAAGGCCGCCGTGGCGACCGCCCACCGCAACCGCATCGACCTGCTGGTCGATTTCCTCTCGCGCCAGGCCGATGCCGCGCGCGCGGCCGGGCGGCCGTTCCGCGTGCTCAACGTGGGCTGCGGCCCGGCCTTCGAGATCCAGCGCTTCGCGCGCGAGTATGCGCAGCCCGAGATGCTGTCGTTCCAGCTGGTCGATTTCAGCGAAGAGACCCTGGCCTACACCAAGGCCTCGATCGAGCGCTCGGCCGGCGAGGCAGGGCACAAGGTGTCGGTGGAGATGGTGCACCAGTCGGTGCACGAACTGCTCAAGCGCAAGATTTCGCCGGACGACGCCAGCCTGCGCGAGTTCGATGCGGTGTACTGCGCGGGCCTGTTCGACTACCTGTCGGACAAGGTCTGCGCCCGCTTGCTCAGCTACTTCGCCGCGCGCACGCGCCCCGGCGGGCAGTTGCTGGTGACCAACGTCCACTCGGCCAATCCAGAGAAATTCGGCATGGAACACCTGCTTGAGTGGTACCTGATCTACCGCGACGAGGCGAGGATGAGTATGCTGCTGCCCGAGCAATCCCGTGCACACAAGCTCTACGTCGACCAGACCGGCGTCAACGTGTTCGCGGAAGCGAACATTCTCTGAAACACCGTTCTGAAAACCGAGCAGCCTGCCCAGACATGAGCACGAATCAACTTTATGCGGGTTACCAGACAGAGCTGGCGGACTTCCGCCTCGCCTTCAGCCGTGGCGGGGCCTATACCGCCATCGTGCTGGTGCTGCTCGGCGTGGGACTGGACTACGGCCAGTACCCGCAATTGCAGGCACCGTTCGCGGTGGCGCGGGTGCTGGTGTCGCTGCTGATCGCCGGCATCGTGATGATGCTGTACAGCTCGGCGGGCCGCCGCTTCGCGCCGTGGCTGACCTTGTCCTGGCTGCTGCTGCCGCAGATCATGATCTCGTGGATGATCTGGCACACCGACGGCGTGGAGTCGCCATACTACGTGGGCCTGAACCTGGCCATCTTCGCGTCCGGCATCGCGCTGCCGTTCGGCCTGTGGCAGAACCTGGTGTTCGGGCTGCTCTCCTACCTGTTCTACCTGCTGGCCTGCCTGTTCCATCCCGGCGGGGTCGAGCCGGCCGGCACCTTCATCGTCAATTCGCTGTTCCTGCTGTTCGCCGCCGCGGCCAGTGCGGTCTACACCTTCTTCAACGAGCGCGCGCGCTTCATGCTGTTCCGCCTCAAGGCCGAGGTTGCGGAAAAAAACGGCGAGCTCGAGGTGATCAACCGCAAGCTGGTCGACATCAAGGGCCAGATGCTGCAGCAGGAAAAGATGGCCGCCATCGGTACGCTGGCCGCAGGCCTGCTGCACGAGGTCAACAACCCGGTGAACTTCTGCCTGATGGCGATCGAGGTCGCGATGGAGGAGCCGGTGGCCAAGAACGAGCCGATGCTGCAGGAGTGCCTGGTCGACGCCAAGCAGGGCATGCAGCGTATCCAGCATATCGTGTCGGACCTGAAGACCTTCGCTTATCGCAAGCCGGGCGCCGAGGCCGAGGGCACGCCGTTCCTGTTCGAAAAGGCGCTCGATTCCTCGATCCGGCTCACCGCGCATGAACTGCGCGGCGTGGCCGTCACGCGCGAGCTGCCGGCCGACACGCTGGTGCTGGGCGACGAGGCCGCCGTGATCGGCGTGCTGATCAACCTGTTTTCAAACGCTGCGCTAGCGATGCGCAAGGCCGGCACGCAAAGCCCGGCGATCCACACCACGGTGAAGTGGGTCGAGCGCCGCCTGCACGTGACCGTGAAGGACAACGGACCGGGCATCGCCGCCGAACACCTGGCGCGCGTGTTCGAGCCGTTCTTCACCACGCGCGAAGTGGGTCAGGGCCTTGGCCTTGGCCTGTCCATCAGCTATGCGGTGGTCGAACGCCACGGCGGGGTCCTGTTCGCCGAGAGCGAACTGGGCAAGTGGGCCTCGTTCAGCTTCGACCTGCCGCGCGCCGACTGAGAATGCCATGAGCGACGCCAGGCAACCCCGGCTTACCGTGCTCTACGTCGATGACGAAGAGATGGCATGCAAGTATTTTGCCCGCGCGGTCGGTGCGGAGTACGAGGTGCTGGTCGCCAGCGGCGCGGACGAGGCGATCGGCATCCTGCGCCGCGAGGGCGCGCGCGTGGCGGTGCTGGTGACGGACTTCCGCATGCCCGGGCGCGACGGCGGCGACCTGCTGCGCCAGATCGCGCTCGAATATCCGCAGATCGTGCGCATGCTGGTGACGGCCTATGCCGACAAGGACATGCTGCTGCAGACGGTCAATACCGGCGAGGTCTTCCGAATCCTGGAGAAGCCGCTCGGGCTCAGCCAGGTGCGCGACGCGCTGCGCATGGCGGCGGAGCGCTATCGCGAACGCTCGATGCGCCACCAGCGCCTGATGGCCATCGACGAGACGCTGGCCTTCCTGGCGCACGAACTCAACACGCCGCTGGCGGCGATCGCAAATTTTGCGCGCGGTATCGAAAGCCGGATCGTGGCGGAATACAATCCGCAGCGCCAGACCGAGATCGGCCAGGCGGCCAGCGCGATGCACGACAACGCACAGTATTGCCTGGCGGTGATCTCGTCGTTCCTGCAGTCGGTGCGCAGCAGCGGCAGCCGGCCGAGCACGCAGGCCACCGCCAGCCGTGAAGTGACCGCCGGCGGGCTGATCGCCGCGTTGCTCGATACCTACCCGTTTGCGGGAGCGCAGCGGGAGTGGGTGCAGGTTGAACTGCAAGAAGATTTTGCCGTGCGCACGTTGCCCAACTGCGTGGCGCTGGTGCTGTCGTCGCTGCTGTCCAATGCGCTGCGTGCGCTCGACGGCATCGACGGGCCTTCGCTGCGTTTCGTGGTGACGGCCGAGCCCGAGGCCGCGATCCGTATTTGCGACAACGGCCCGGGCATCCCGCCGGAGGTGATGGGGCGCCTTCTGGTGGACCCGGTTACTACCCACGCGAGCACCGGTGGCAATGGCCTGGGCATGATTTTCTGCAACCGTGTGATGCAGTCTTTCGGTGGCGGTATCCGGATCGAATCGATGGCCGGGGCCGGTACCACCGTAACGCTGGATTTCCCCAATACAAAGAGTCGAATGCATAGGAGTGATCGATGAACGAACCGAATGCCACGCAGGCACCATCACCGGCGATTCTGTTCGTCGATGACGAAGCCACGGCGGTCAAGTATTTCCAGCGTGCCATCGGCGCCCTGGCGCCAGTCGTGACCGGCGGCTCGGTTGAAGAAGGCAAGGCGCTGCTGGATGCGCACGCCGACAGCCTGGCGGTGCTGGTTTCCGACCAGCGCATGCCGGGCGAATACGGCAACGAGCTGCTGCGCTACGCGCGCGAGCGCTACCCGCATATCGTGCGTATCCTGACCACTGCCTATTCGGAGATCGAGCATACCGTCGCGGCCGTCAACGAAGGCCAGATCCATCGCTACATCAAGAAGCCGTGGGACATCACCGCACTGCGCATGGAGCTCAAGCAGGCGCTCGAGATGGCGGGCCTGCGCAAGGAGCGCGACCAGCTCGTGCGCGAGAAGCTGAGCGTGCTGCAGAAGCAGACCGTCGCCACGCGCGTGGGGCTGGTGCGCGCACTGGTGGCCAGCCTGATCGGCACGGATCGCTTCCAGCCGGTCGAGACCTACCTGGCATCGGCCGCATTGGCCGGCGTGCAGAACCCCGAGCCGGACTGGCTGCTGATGGACTACGCTGATCTGGTGGCGGCGGAAAGCCGGCGCAGCGGTGGCTTCGGCTTCGCGGTGGCGGCGCAGCTCGCCGCGCTGCGCACGCGCTTTGCCGGGCGCGGCGCAGGCGACGCAGTCACGGTGCTGGCCGACGTGCTGGCTGAAGTACCGTCCACGGGCGAAGGCGCCGCGGCGGTGCGCCGCGATGGCGATGCGCTGGTCTGGACCCGGCCTGCTGCGCTGGCCGAATACCTCGGCGAGCCGGTCAAGAAGGAAGTCTCGGCGCAGCACGCCGTCTGGCTTGCCGGGCTGCTATGGCTGGAAGAGGCGGGCGGCGCGCTCAAGGCCGCGCGCGAGGGCGATGTCATCGTCTGCCGCGTTGCCGCGCGCACGACGGAATTCTCGACGGACCGCCTTGCGGTGTGGATCGAGCAGTTCTGATCCGGGCAGTGCCGCGCCGCGCAGGCGGCAGGGCAAGAAAATGGGCACCCGGAGGTGCCCATTTTTCATGGTCGCGAGCCAGGCCCGGGGCCGTCAGGCCTGCGCGCCGTAGTTCGGGTCGTCGCGGTCGATTTCGCCCGGCTTCTTCTCGCCCTTGACCAGGTCCTCGCGCTTGACGCCGAACCACATGGCCAGCGCCGCGGCGACGAACACCGAGGAGTAGATGCCGAACAGGATACCGACGGTCAGCGCCAGCGCGAAGTAGTGCAGGGTGGGACCGCCGAAGAAGAACATCGACAACACCATCATTTCGGTCGAGCCGTGGGTGATGATGGTCCGCGAGATGGTACTGGTGATCGCGTTGTCGATGATCTCGTGCGTGCTCATCTTGCGGTACTTGCGGAAGTTCTCGCGGATCCGGTCGAAGATCACCACCGACTCGTTGACCGAGTAGCCCAGCACCGCCAGGATCGCCGCCAGCACCGACAGCGAGAACTCCCACTGGAAGAAGGCGAAGAAGCCGAGGATGATCACCACGTCGTGCAGGTTGGCGATGATGCCCGCCACCGCGAACTTCCATTCGAAGCGGAACGACAGGTAGATCACGATGCCGGCCACCACGCACAGCAGCGCCAGCAGGCCGTCGGTGGCCAGTTCCTTGCCCACCTGCGGGCCGACGAATTCCACGCGCTGCAGCTTGACTTCAGGCGTGGCGGCCTGCAGCGCGCCCATGACCTGCTCGCTCTGCTGGGCCGAGGTGACGGGCTTGCCGTCCGGGCCCTTCTGCAGCGGCAGGCGGATCATCACGTCGCGCGAGGTGCCGAAGTTCTGCACCTGCACGTCGGTATAGCCGAGCTTGCCGACCTGGCCACGGATCTTCTCGAGATCGGCGGTCTGCTGGTAGTTGACCTCCATCACCGTGCCGCCGGTGAACTCGATCGACAGGTGCAGGCCCTTGTGCCAGAGGAAGAACACGGCCGCGGCAAACGTCAGGAAGGAAATCACGTTGAAGACCAACGCGTGCTTCATGAACGGAATGTCGCGCCGGATGCGGAAGAATTCCATGTTGAATCCTGTTCTGTACGGCAGCCCTTGCTGCCGTTCTTGTGCTGTTTGGCGGCCGCGCGCCTGGCGCGGCCGCCTTGATGCTGTCCCGATGCTTACTTGGTGACGGTGCCCTGGCTGTCCGAGCCCGGCTTCCAGATCTGGCCGATCGCCACGCTCTGCAGCTTCTTCTTGCGGCCGTACCAGAGGTTGACCAGGCCGCGGTTGAAGAACACCGCCGAGAACATCGAGGTCAGGATGCCCAGGCAGTGGACCACGGCAAAGCCGCGCACCGGGCCCGAACCGAAGGCCAGCAGCGCCAGGCCGGCGATCAGCGTGGTCACGTTCGAGTCAAGGATGGTGGCCCAGGCGCGGTCGAAGCCGGTGGCGATGGCGACCTGCGGCGAAGCGCCCGCGCGCAGCTCTTCGCGGATGCGCTCGTTGATCAGCACGTTGGCGTCGATGGCCATGCCCAGCACCAGCGCGATAGCGGCGATGCCCGGCAGGGTCAGCGTGGCCTGCAGCATCGACAGCACCGCCACCAGCAGCAGCAGGTTGATGGCCAGCGCGGCCACCGAGAACACGCCGAACAGCATGTAGTACAGCACCATGAAGATGGCGATGGCGCTGAAGCCGTAGGCCACCGAGTCAAAGCCCTTCTTGATGTTGTCCGCGCCCAGCGACGGGCCGATGGTGCGCTCTTCGATGATTTCCATCGGCGCGGCCAGCGAGCCGGCGCGCAGCAGCAGGGCCAGGTCGTTGGCGGCTTCGGTGGAGTACGAGCCGGTGATCTGGAAGCTCGAGCCCAGTTCGGACTGGATCGTCGCCACCGTCAGCACTTCGCCCTTGCCCTTCTCGAACAGCACGATGCCCATCGGCTTGCCGATGTTCTCGCGCGATACGTCGCGCAGCACGCGCCCGCCCTGGGCATCGAGCTTGATATTGACCGAGGGGCGCTGGTTGTGGTCGAAGCCCGCCGAGGCGCTCTCGATGCGGTCGCCGGTGAAGATGACCTGCTTCTTGAGCACCACCGGGGCGCCGTTGCCTTGCGTGAACAGCTCGCTGCCGAACGGGATCGGGTCGCCCGGGCGCGGCGCGCGCGGCGCGTCGGGATCGGCCAGGCGGGCTTCCAGCGTGGCGGTGCGGCCGATGATGTCCTTGGCCTTGGCGGTGTCCTGCACGCCAGGCAGCTGCACCACGATGCGGTCGGCGCCTTGCTGCTGGATCACCGGTTCGGCCACGCCGAGTTCGTTGACCCGGTTGTGCAGGGTGGTGATGTTCTGCTTGACCGCCGAGTCCTGCACGGCCTTGCGCGCGGCGTCGGTGAACACGCCGGAGATATTGTTGCCGTCCGGCGCGAAGGCCAGTTCGCGCAGGTTGTCGGCAAGGATGCCACGCGCCTTGGCAGCGTCGTCGGCATTGTTGAAGCGCACCGTCAGGCGCTCGCCGTCGCGGTCGATGCCGCCGTGGCGGATGCCCTTGTCGCGCAGCAGGGTGCGCGCGTCGCCGGCCAGGCTGTCGAGTTTCTTGTCGACCGCGCCCTTCATGTCCACCTGCAGCAGGAAGTGCACGCCGCCGCGCAGGTCCAGGCCCAGGTACATCGGCAGCGCGTGCATGGCGGTCAGCCAGCGCGGCGAGCCCGACAGCAGGTTCAGCGCCACCACATAGGTGGCGTCATTGGCATCCGGGTTGAGCGCGCGCGTCAGGACGTCCTTGGCCTTGAGCTGCTCGTCGGGCGTGCGAAAGCGTGCCTTGACCGAGCCGGACTGGCCGTTGACGTCGAAGAACATGCCGTCGGGCTGCAGGCTGTTCTGCGCCAGGATCTGCTCGATCTGCTTCTGCGTGGCCAGGTCGACCTTGACCGTGGCCTTGGCGGAGGAAACCTGCACGGCAGGCGCCTCGCCGAAGAAGTTCGGCAGCGTATAGGTGATGCCGATGGCCAGCGCCACCAGGATCACGAGGTATTTCCAAAGCGGATAACGATTCATCTTTGGCCAGTCGTTCTGCGGTTGGCGGGGCCGAGCGTACCGTTCGACGGTATCGTCAGCGGGAGATCGGCACCGCCGCACCGGTTGGCAAACAGCCGCCTGGCATCCACGGGCAACCCCGGGCTGGATCAGGCGGCTGCGGGGGCACGCGCGCTAAAGGCGTGCCGGGAAGGGCGAAATAAGCCGGCGAGAAGGCAGCGAAGCGGCAGCAGGGCGGCAGCGCAAAGGGCGCGCTGCCTGCGGCGCGATGCTCAGAGCGACTTCAGCGAGCCCTTGGGCAGCACGGTGGTCACGGCGCTCTTCTGCACGGTGATTTCGGTGCCGGCTGCGATCTCGACGGTCACGTACTGCTCGTTCACCTTGGTCACGCGGCCAAGGATGCCGCCGGCGGTGACGACTTCATCGTTCTTGGCCAGGGCTTCCAGCATTGCCTTCGATTCCTTCTGGCGCTTCATCTGCGGGCGGATCATGATGAACCACAGCACCGCGAACATCAGGATGATGGGCAGGAAACTCATCAGGCCACCCGCCGCRCCACCGGTTACACCGGCAGTCTGGGCAAATGCGTTAGAAATCAGCACGTCGCTTCTCCGTCACAAAGTCAATCAGTTAGTCGATCATTCTACCACCCGCTTGCAACCGCATTGCACGCCCGATCGGGGCATTTGCAGGGGTTTACGGGTTTGTTCGGGGCGCCTTGCGAGCCGCCTGGACACGCCGGACCCCGCTGTTCGACCGCCGCCCGGCGGAAAGTTCACGGGACCCGGGTGGCCTCTACTGCGCTCCGCGCGCGCGGTCCGCGGCAAAGCGCGCCCGGAAGGCTTCGAAGCGGTGCTGCTCGATGGCCTCGCGCATCTCTGCCATCAGCTGCAGGTAGTAGTGCAGGTTGTGGATGGTGTTCAGGCGCGCGCCCAGGATCTCGCCGACGCGGTGCAGGTGATGCAGGTAGGCGCGCGAGAAATTGCGGCAGGTATAGCAGCCGCAGCTTTCGTCCAGCGGGCGGGTGTCGCTGCGGTGGACCGCGTTCTTGATCTTGACGTCGCCGAAGCGCGTGAACAGCCAGCCGTTGCGGGCATTGCGGGTCGGCATCACGCAGTCGAACATGTCGACGCCGGCGGCCACGCCCGCCACCAGGTCCTCGGGCGTGCCCACGCCCATCAGGTAATGCGGCTTGTGCGCCGGCAGGCGCGGCGCCACGTGCTCCAGCACCCGCATCATGTCTTCCTTGGGCTCGCCCACCGACAGCCCGCCGATGGCGTAGCCGTGGAAGTCCAGCTCGGACAGGCCGGCGAGCGACTCGTCGCGCAGGTCCTCGAACATGCCGCCCTGGACGATGCCGAACAGCGCGTTGGGGTTGGCCAGGCGGTTGAATTCGTCGATCGAGCGCTTGGCCCAGCGCAGGCTCATGCGCATCGAGGTGGCCGCCTCGGCGTGCGTGGCCGGGCGGTTGTCGATCTCGTACGGCGTGCACTCGTCGAACTGCATGACGATGTCGGAATTCAGCGTGCGCTGGATCTGCATCGAGATCTCGGGCGAGAGGAACAGCTTGTCGCCGTTGACGGGCGAGGCGAAGGTCACGCCATCCTCGGTGATCTTGCGCAGCGCGCCCAGCGAGAACACTTGGAAGCCGCCCGAATCGGTCAGGATCGGCTTGTCCCAGCCCATGAAGCGGTGCAGGCCGCCGTGGCTCTCGACCACTTCCAGGCCGGGGCGCAGCCACAGGTGGAAGGTGTTGCCCAGGATGATCTGCGAGCCGATCTCGTTGAGCTCGAGCGGCGACATCGCCTTGACCGAGCCGTAGGTGCCGACCGGCATGAAGATCGGGGTCTCGACCACGCCGTGGTTGAGGGTGACGCGGCCGCGGCGGGCGTTGCCGTCGGTGGTGAGCAGTTCGAAGTCGAGCATGGCGGGTATCTTGGAAGCGGTTTCTGGCTGGCGCGGCGCGCTCAGGGCTGCGGCTGGCGCGTGAGCAGCATGGCGTCGCCGTAGCTGAAGAAGCGGTAGCGCTGTTCCACCGCATGGCGGTAGGCGGCGCGGATGGGCTCCACGCCGGCCAGCGCCGATACCAGCATCAGCAGGGTCGACTTGGGCAGGTGGAAGTTGGTGATGAGCGCGTCGACCACGCGGAAGCGGTAGCCGGGCGTGATGAAGATGTCGGTATCGCCGCGGCCGGCGGCCAGCGTGCCGTCGGCCGCGCCGGCCGATTCCAGCGCGCGCAGCGAGGTGGTGCCGACCGCGATCACCCGGCCGCCGGCGGCGCGCGTGTCGCGCACGGCCTGGGCCAGTTCCCCGGAGATCTCGTACCACTCGGCGTGCATCTTGTGCTCGRCCAGGTTCTCGGTGCGCACCGGCTGGAAGGTGCCGGCGCCCACGTGCAAGGTCAGGAAGCCGCGCCGCACGCCGAGCGCATCGAGCCGCGCGAACAGGGCGTCGTCGAAATGCAGGCCGGCGGTGGGCGCGGCCACGGCGCCGGGATTGCGCGCGTAGACGGTCTGGTAGCGGGTTTCGTCGTAGGCGTCGGGGTCGTGGGTGATATAGGGCGGCAGCGGCAGGCGGCCGTACTGCTCGATCAGGTCCAGCGCCGGCGCGGGGAAGCGCAGCGTGAAGAACTGGTCCACGCGCGGGCCCACGGTGACCTCGAAGGCATCCGCCAGGCGGATCCGGCTGCCCTCGGGCGGCGTCTTGGACGCGCGCACCTGGGCCAGCACGGTATCGGTGTCCAGCACGCGCTCGACCAGCACCTCGACCTTGCCGCCGCTGCCCTTCTGGCCGAAAAAGCGTGCCTTGATCACGCGCGTGTCGTTGAACACCAGCAGGTCGGACGGGCGCAGGTAGTCCGCCACATCGGCAAAGACGCGGTCCGCCATGCGCGTGACACCCGTCTGCGCCTCGGTCTCCACCACCAGCAGCCGGCTGGCGGCGCGCTCGGGCAGGGCGGTCTGCGCGATCAGTTCTGGCGGGAGCGGGAAATCGAAATCGGACAACGTCAGCATCATGGGGGGCAAAAACGGCAGCGGGCCGCGCAGTGGCGCGGCCGGCATAGGTACAATCGGCGAATCCGGTATTGTAAGGCTTGGGGCGGCAGCGCCGCCCGGGCGCGCATGATATCGCCTATTTGCCGGTCCTTCGCGGCCCCTCGCGGCCCCTGGCGACCGCTTGCGTCACCCTGCCGCGGCAGGTATCCGACACCACACGCTTACTCGCCACAACACTGCCGCCCGATGCCAGGAACCGCTCCCGACCCGATCCAGGAAACCGCCGACAGCCCGGCGCCGGCCGCGGGCAAGCCGGCGCGCCCCGGCAAGGCCGCGGCGGCCAAGGGCGGCGCGGCGGGCAAGCCATCCTCGGCCGTGGCGCGCCTGCACAAGCTCGGCCTCAAGCGCGATGTCGACCTGGTGCTGCACCTGCCCATGCGCTACGAGGACGAGACCTCGCTGCAGCCGATCGCCGAGGCGATCCGGCGCGCCGGGCTGGGCCTGACGGCGCAGGTCGAGGGCGTGGTCGCCTCCAACGAGGTCACCTTCCGCCCGCGCCGCCAGATGGTGGTGAAGATCGCCGACGACAGCGGCGAGCTGACGCTGCGCTTCCTGAATTTCTACGGCAACCAGGCCCAGCAGATGGCCGAGGGCGCCAGCCTGCGCGTGCGCGGCGAGGTGCGCGGCGGCTTCTTCGGCGCGGAGATGGTGCACCCCACGGTGCGCACGGTAGCGCCCGGCGAGCCGCTGCCGGACCGCCTCACGCCGGTCTATCCGAGCACCGCCGGCATTCCGCAGACCTACCTGCGCAAAGCCATCGGCGGCGCGCTGGGGCGCACGCCGCTGCCCGAGACCCTGCCGCACCCGGTGCTGCAAGGACCCCTGGCCCAGCTCAAGCTGCGGCCGCTGCCGGAGTGCCTGCGCCTGCTGCACGCGCCGCCGCAGGAGGTGGACGAAGCCGCGCTGACCGAGCGTTCGCACCCCGCCTGGCAGCGCATCAAGTTCGACGAGCTGCTGGCCCAGCAGCTTTCGCTCAAGCGTTCGCAGGCCGCGCGGCGCGACAAGAGCGCGCCGCCCATGCCGCGCCGCGCCGGCGGGCTGCTGACGGGCTTCCTGGCCGCGCTGCCGTTCAAGCTCACCGGCGCGCAGCAGCGCGTGGTCGAGGAAATCGCCACCGACATGGGCGCGCCGCACCCGATGCACCGCCTGCTGCAGGGCGACGTCGGCAGCGGCAAGACCATCGTCGCCGCACTGGCGGCCTGCCAGGCCATCGATGCCGGCTACCAGGCCGCGCTGATGGCGCCTACCGAAATCCTGGCCGAGCAGCACTTCCGCAAGCTCTCCGCCTGGCTGGAGCCGCTCGGCGTGACGGTGGTATGGCTGGCCGGCAGCCTCAAGGCGCGCGCCAAGCGCGAGGCCGCGGCGCGGGTCGAATCGGGCGAGGCCAGGCTGGTCATCGGCACCCACGCCCTGATCCAGGACAGCGTGAAATTCGCGCGGCTGGGCTTGTCGGTGGTGGACGAGCAGCACCGCTTCGGCGTGGCGCAGCGGCTGGCGCTGCGCGGCAAGGCCGACGCCGATGGCGGCGAGGCCGTGCCGGCCGCACGCGGCGGCGCGCCCGCCGAAACCGTGCCGCACCAGCTGATGATGTCGGCCACGCCGATCCCGCGCACGCTGGCCATGACCTACTACGCCGATCTCGACGTTTCGGTGATCGATGAACTGCCGCCCGGGCGCAGCCCGGTGGTCACGCGGCTGGTCAACGATGCGCGCCGCGACGAGGTGATCGAGCGCGTGCATCATGCCGCCGCCGACGGCCGCCAGATCTACTGGGTCTGCCCGCTGATCGAGGAGAGCGAGGCGCTGCAGCTGCAGACTGCCGTGGAGACCTACGAAACCCTGGTCGCGGCGCTGCCCGAGCTCAAGGTGGGGCTGGTGCATGGCCGGCTGCCGCCGGCGGAGAAGGCCGCGGTGATGGGCGATTTCATCGCCAACCGGCTGCAAGTGCTGGTCGCCACCACGGTGATCGAGGTCGGGGTGGACGTGCCCAACGCCTCGCTGATGGTGATCGAGCATGCCGAGCGCTTCGGCCTGGCGCAGCTGCACCAGTTGCGCGGCCGGGTCGGGCGGGGGAGTGCGGAATCGGTCTGCCTGCTGATGTACCAGGCGCCGCTGTCGCCCACGGCGAAGGAGCGCCTGGCCACCATGCGCGAGACCACGGATGGCTTCGAGATCGCCCGGCGCGACCTGCAGATCCGCGGCCCCGGCGAGTTCCTCGGCGCGCGCCAGTCCGGCGAGGCGATGCTGCGCTTCGCCGACCTGGAAACCGATGCCTGGCTGGTCGACTACGCGCAGGAGGCTGCCGAACTGATGCTGGCGCGCTACCCCGAAGCCGTGGAGGCGCACCTGCTGCGCTGGCTCGGCGGGCGCGAGCATTTCCTCAAGGCTTGAGGCCTCCGGCGGCGACAAGTGCCGCAGCCTGCACGTCATGTTCCGGGCCGGGGTATCGTGCGCGCCGCATTGATCCTGGCTCTGACAGAACCGTGAATCGAAGGTAAAATCTATCGCCTAACGGGAATTGATAAGTCATGACGCTCACCGAACTCAAGTACATCGTCGCCGTGGCGCGTGAGCGCCATTTCGGCCGGGCCGCGGAAGCCTGCTTCGTATCGCAGCCGACCTTGTCGGTCGCCATCAAGAAGCTGGAAGACGAGCTCAATGTGCAGATTTTCGAGCGCGGGACCTCCGAGGTCTCGGTGACGCCCATCGGCGAGCAGATCGTGGCGCAGGCCCAGCGCGTGCTGGAGCAGACCATGGCCATCCGCGAGATCGCCAAGCAGGGCAAGGACCCGCTGGCCGGGCCGCTGCGCCTGGGGGTGATCTACACGATCGGGCCCTACCTGCTGCCTTCGCTGGTCAAGGAAATGATCCAGACCGTGCCGCAGATGCCGCTGATGCTGCAGGAGAACTACACGGTCAAGCTGATCGAGCTGCTCAAGCAGGGCGAGATCGACTGCGCCATCATGGCCGAGCCGTTCGCCGATTCCGGCCTGACCGTGCAGCCCCTGTACGACGAACCCTTCGTGGTGGCGGTGCCGCGCGGGCACCAGCTGGAATCGGCCGGCAAGGTCGATCCCGACGAGCTCAAGCAGCAGACCATGCTGCTGCTGGGTAGCGGCCATTGCTTCCGCGACCAGGTGCTGGGCGTATGCCCGGAGCTGTCGCGCTTCTCGCAGGCGGCCGACGGCATCCAGAAGACCTTCGAGGGCTCCTCGCTGGAAACCATCCGTCACATGGTGGCCAGCGGTGTCGGCATCACCGTGCTGCCGCGCACCTCGGTCGCCGACCTGAGGCCGGGCAAGAACGACCTGCTGGCCTATGTGCCGTTCACCGACCCCGTGCCCGACCGGCGCGTGGTGCTGGCCTGGCGCAAGAGCTTTACGCGCCTTCCCGCCATGGAGGCGCTGCGCCGCGCCGTGGCCGCGTGCGCGCTGCCTGGCGTCAGCATGCTGGCCGCCAAGGAGCTGGCCGAGGCCGCCTGAGCGGCCTGTCCTTCCGGGCGGGTGGTCCTGCCCGCCTGTCCTGCCCCTCCTGCCCCTCCTTTCCCTCCCTCCATCCCCCTTCTATTTCCCGCGCATTCCCTGCGTGCGCTGGCCGAACCTGCCGGCCGACATAGGTGACGTCTATTTCATAGTTAGAAATTATTAAATTCCAAACTTGATAGATCGACCTTAGACTTCCTGCATCGACACATTACGTGCCGGTCACTCAGAGGAGTCCTGGATGGAAGGCATCCGATCCACCACAACGGGCAGCATCCTGCGCGCGCTGGCAGGCTGCGTGGCCGATTGCCTTGCCTGTTGCGCCGCGGTGTACTGAAATTAGCCAGCGGCCATGCAGAGCCCGCCCCAGCCAGGATTCCAGATCACCCAATCACCCGATCACCCACAAGAAGAGGGCATGATGAGCAAGGACAAGGATGTTCTCACCACTGGCGCGGGCGCGCCGGTTGCCGACAACCAGAACTCGTTGACCGCGGGCCCGCGCGGTCCCATGTTGCTGCAGGATGTGTGGTTCCTCGAGAAACTCGCGCACTTCGACCGCGAGGTCATTCCCGAGCGGCGCGTGCACGCCAAGGGCTCCGGTGCCCACGGTACCTTCACCGTCACGCACGACATCAGCAAGTACAGCAAGGCCTCGGTATTCGCCCAGACAGGCAAGCAGACGCCGATCTTCATCCGCTTTTCCACCGTGGCCGGCGAGCGCGGCGCGGCCGACGCCGAGCGCGACGTGCGCGGCTTCTCGATCAAGTTCTACACGGACGAAGGCAACTGGGACGTGGTGGGCAACAACACGCCGGTGTTCTTCGTGCGCGACCCGCTCAAGTTCCCCGACTTCATCCATACGCAGAAACGCAACCCGCGCACCAACCTGCGCGACCCGATCGCCGTGTGGGACTTCTGGTCGCGCCATCCGGAGTCGCTGCACCAGGTCACCATCCTGATGAGCGACCGCGGCCTGCCGCAGAACTATCGCCAGATCCACGGCTTCGGCTCGCACACGTATTCGTTCATCAACGCCGCGAACGAGCGCTTCTGGGTCAAGTTCCACTTCAAGTCGGCGCAGGGCATCGCCAACTGGACCAATGAAGAGGCGGCCAAGGTAGTCGCGGGCGATCGCGAGAGCGCGCAGCGCGACCTGTTCGAGAACATCGAGCGCGGCAACTTCCCGCGCTGGAACGTGCGCGTGCAGGTCATGCCGGAGGCCGACGCCGCCAAGTACCACCTCAACCCGTTCGATCTCACCAAGGTGTGGCCGCACAAGGACTACCCGCTGATCGACGTCGGCGTGCTGGAGCTCAACCGCAACCCGGACAACTACTTCGCCGAAGTGGAGCAGGTGGCGATGAATCCCGCCAACGTGGTGCCCGGCATCAGCTTCTCGCCCGACAAGATGCTGCAGGGCCGGCTGTTCTCGTACGGTGACACGCAGCGCTATCGCCTGGGCGTGAACCACAACCAGATCCCGGTCAACGCGCCGCGCAACCCGTCGGTCAACAGCTTCCACCGCGACGGCGCGATGCGGGTGGACGGCAACCAGGGCGCCAAGATCAACTACGAGCCGAACCGCCAGGGCGCCTATGCCGCCAGCGAGCGCGCGGCCGAGCCGCCGCTGGCCGTGGGCGGGGACGCGGACCGCTTCGACCACCGCGAGGACAGCGACTACTACAGCCAGCCAGGTGCCCTGTTCCGCCTGTTCGACGAGGCGCAGCGCCAGCGCCTGTATTCGAATATCGCGGCCGCGATGCGGGGCGTGCCCGAAGAGATCGTGCGCGTGCAGCTGGAGCACTTCGCCAAGGCCGATCCGGCCTACGCGGAAGGCGTCAGGCGCGCACTCGACCTGAAGTAAACCGCGTCCGCGCCGGCGCCCCGGATGGCGCCGGCGCAGCGCGGCAACCCAAGGCAAGGAGGACCATCATGGCCATGATCGATATGTTCGTCAGCGAGCTGCAGCAACTGCGGCATGATGCGCACGACCGCGCCGGCCACGCCGATGCCGCGCGCCTGCAACGCAAGCTGTGGCGCAAGGAAATCGGCATGGCGGTGATCGCGCTGGGCGCGGCCGCGGTGCTCTTCAATGCCGCGCGGGGTTTGCTGGCCGGTTTGTCGGCCTTCGGCGGGTGATGCGATAATGTGCGGGTTGTGCCGCGTTGCATGGCGCGGCAGTTATCGTGGCCACCCCAGATTGGAGCGTACCTATCATGGCAAAGAAGAATGAGATGAGCGTGAACATCGGCATTTCCGACAAAGAGCGCAAGAAAATCGCGGAAGGCCTCTCGAAGCTGCTGGCGGATACCTACACGCTCTATCTCAAGACCCATAACTTTCACTGGAACGTGACGGGTCCGATGTTCAACACGCTGCACCTGATGTTCGAGGCGCAGTACACCGAGCTGGCGCTGGCCGTGGACTCCATCGCGGAGCGCATCCGCGCGCTGGGCTACCCGGCACCGGGCACCTACAAGGAGTACGCCCGCCTGTCGTCGATCGCCGAGGAAGAGGGCGTGYCCGAAGCCACCGACATGATCCGCAAGCTGGTCGAAGGCCAGGAAGCCGTGGTGCGCACCGCGCGCTCGCTGTTCCCGGTGATCGACGCGGCCGGCGACGAACCCTCGGCCGACCTGCTGACCCAGCGCATGCAGACGCACGAAAAGACCGCATGGATGCTGCGCTCGATGCTGGCCTGAGCGCCGTCCCGGTGTCGTGCGCGCGCCCCTCCGGCGCCAGCTGACGGCACCGTGCCCCGCGCGCCGCGCCCTGACCGGGTCGCGGCGCGTTTCCGTTTCATGTCCCGCTGTCCGGGACCCCGCATTCCCCTGTCCGCAGTCCGCATCGCGGGCCTCTGCCATGTTCGAACGCCTCGCCCTGTACGCGCGCCTCGTGCGCATCGACAAGCCCATCGGCACGCTGCTGCTGCTCTGGCCCACGCTATGGGCGCTCTGGATGGCCGCGGGCGGCCCGCCGGCGTGGAGCCTGTTCTGGATCTTTTTCGCCGGCACCTTCCTGATGCGCTCCGCCGGCTGCGCCATGAACGACTGGGCCGACCGCGACTTCGACAAGCACGTCAAGCGCACCAGGGAGCGTCCGCTCACGGCCGGCAAGATCAAGGCGTGGGAAGCCATCGCGGTGGCGGTGGTGCTGGCCTTGCTGGCTTTCATGCTGATCCTGCCGCTCAATGCGCTGACCAAGTGGCTGGCGGTGGCGGCCGCCTTTATCGCGGCCACCTATCCCTTCTTCAAGCGCTTCTTCGCCATCCCGCAGGCCTATCTCGGCATTGCCTTCGGCTTCGGCATCCCGATGGCGTTCGCCGCCGTGCAGGGCGAGGTGCCCGCGGCGGCGTGGATCATGCTGCTGGCCAATGTGTTCTGGGCCGTCGCCTACGACACCGCGTATGCGATGGTGGACCGCGACGATGACCTGCTGCTCGGCATGAAGACCTCGGCGATCACCTTCGGCCGCTACGACGTGGCTGCCATCATGCTGTGCTACGCGGCCTTTCTCGGCCTGATGGGATGGGCGGGCGCGCGGTTCGGGCTCGGCTGGCCCTACTGGGCGGGCCTGGCGGCCGCGGCCGGCTGCGCGGTCTATCACTACACGCTGATCCGCGGCCGGGACCGCATGCAGTGCTTTGCCGCGTTCCGGCACAACAACTGGCTGGGCGCGTGCGTGTTCGCCGGGACGGCGGTGGCCTACGCGATTCGTTGAAGGCGTGGCCTGGCCGGGCCTTCGAGCGGCGCATATCCCGATGGTTTGCTCCCCTCTCCCGCCTGCGGGAGAGGGCGCCAGGGCAGCGGGTGCCAGGACGGCGGGCACCAGGACAGCGGGCAGCGCCGCCGGTGCGGGCGCATCTCGCCGGCTTCGTTTCGGCTCCGGGGGCTATGCTCCCGTTCAGTCCTTGCCGAACTCCGCGCCCATTTCGGTGGCGCGTGCCGCCGCCGCATGCATGGCCTTCACGAAGGACTCGCCGATGCCGGCGTCCTGCATTGCGGTGAGCGCCGCGTAGGTCGTGCCGCCCTTCGATGTCACGCGCTCGCGCAGCAGGCTGACCGGCTCGTCCGACTGCGCCGCCAGCGCGGCGGCGCCGCGGAAGGTCTCCACCGCCAGCGCACGCCCCTGCTCGGGCGTCAGGCCGAGTTCGGCGGCCGCCTTTTCCATCGCCTCGATGAAATAGAAGACATAGGCCGGGCCGCTGCCGGAAATCGCCGTGACGGCGTCGATCCGGGCGTCGTCCGCCACCCATTCGCATTTGCCCACCGCACTGGCCAGCGCGCCGGCGATCTCGCGGTCGCGTTCGCCCAGCCCGGGTGCCGCGGCCAGGCCGGTCATGCCCATGCCGGCCAGCGCCGGGGTGTTCGGCATGGCGCGCACCAGGCGCTGGTGGCCGCCGAACCAGCGCTGCATGTCGGACAGGCGGATGYCGGCGGCCACGCTGACGATCAGGTTGTCGGCGAGATGCGGCGCCAGCGATGCCGCCRCTGCGTGGAACTGCTGCGGCTTGACCGCGAGCACCAGTACGTCGCTGGCGCCGAAGGCGGCGTCGGGCGTGCCGGACGCATGCACGCCGTGGTCGCGCCGCAGGCGCGCCTGGRCATCCTCGAAGGGATCGACCACGCGGATCGAGCTGGCGGGTACGCCGCGGGCGATCAGGCCGCCGATCAGGGCAGTCGCCATATTGCCGCCGCCGAGGAAGCCGAAGGTGAGGGTGTCGAGCATGGGTTTTCTTTGTCTCTTGCTGGAGTTCGTTTTGGGGAGCGCGCGGTCAGCCGTGCGCGACGGGGGCCGCATGGCCGGTTCCGGCCGCCGCGCCATAGTCGCGCGCGCCGAAGATGGCGGTACCGATGCGCACGATGGTGGCCCCTTCGGCGATGGCGGCGTCCATGTCGGCGGACATGCCCATCGACAGGGTGTCCAGGTCCAGGCCCTGCGCGCGCAACTCGCCCAGCAGCGCGCGCATGGCGGCGAACGGACGGCGCTGCGCGGCCATGTCGCCGGCCGGTTCGGGAATTGCCATCAGCCCGCGCAGCCGCAGCCCGGGCAGTGCGGCCACGGCGTGCGCCAGCGCGGGCGCTTCTGCCGGCGTCACGCCGCTTTTGCTGGCTTCGCCGCTGATATTGACCTGCAGGCAGACCTGCAGCGGCGGCAGCGCGGCCGGACGCTGCGCCGACAGGCGCTCGGCGATGCGCAGGCGGTCGATGGCATGGACCCAGTCGAAATGCTCGGCCACGATGCGTGTCTTGTTGCTTTGCAGGGGGCCGATGAAGTGCCAGCAGATGGCGTCGCGCAGGGCGGCCAGCCGGGCGATCTTGTCCACGCCTTCCTGCACGTAGTTCTCGCCGAAGGCGCGCTGGCCGGCGTCGAAGGCGTCCTGCACGGCGGCGGCGGGGAAGGTCTTGGAAACCGCCAGGAGGCTGACGTCACCGTCCGCCCGTCCGGCCTGTTGTGCGGCTGCCGCGACGCGCCGGTGCACGGCTTGCAAGTTGGCGGCGATTACAGACATAATCCGGCGAACATATCAAGAAGTACAACAAAGTACGACAAAAATAGGGTGGGGTCATTATAGATGGACATCGCGCAGCTATTGGCTTTCGCCGTCAAGAACAAGGCGTCCGATCTCCATCTCTCGGCAGACATGCCGCCGATGGTACGTATCCACGGCGACATGCGCCGCATCAACGTGGCCGCAATGGCGCACAAGGATGTCCACGCCATGGTGTACGACATCATGGGCGACACCCAGCGCAAGCAATATGAAGAACGCCTGGAGATCGACTTCTCGTTCGAGATTTCCGGCCTTTCCCGCTTCCGGGTCAACGCGTACAACACGCAGCGCGGCGCGGCCGCGGTGTTCCGGACCATTCCTTCCAAGGTACTGACGCTCGAGGACCTCAAGACGCCGGCGGTGTTCGCCGACCTGTGCATGAAGCCGCGCGGCCTGGTGCTGGTGACCGGGCCCACCGGCTCGGGCAAGTCCACCACGCTGGCGGCGATGGTGGACCACCGCAACGATCACGACATGGGCCACATCCTCACGGTGGAAGACCCGATCGAATTCGTGCACACCTCGAAGAAGAGCCTGATCAACCAGCGCGAACTGGGGCCGCACACGCACTCGTTCGCCAACGCGCTGCGCTCGGCCCTGCGCGAAGACCCGGACGTGGTGCTGGTGGGTGAGTTGCGCGACCTGGAAACCATTCGCCTGGCGCTGACCGCCGCGGAAACCGGTCACCTGGTGTTCGCCACGCTGCACACCAGCTCCGCGGCCAAGACCATCGACCGTGTGGTCGACGTGTTCCCGCCGGAGGAAAAGGACATGGTGCGCACCATGTTGTCCGAATCGCTCGAGGCGGTGATTTCGCAGACGCTGCTCAAGACGCGCGACGGCAACGGCCGTACCGCCGCGCATGAGATCATGATCGCCACGCCGGCCATCCGCCACCTGATCCGCGAGAACAAGATCGCGCAGATGTACTCGATGATGCAGACCAGCAGCGGGCTGGGCATGCAGACGCTGGACCAGTGCCTGTCGGACCTGATCAAGCGCGGCGTGATCGGCTACAACGACGCGCGCGCCATCGCCAAGAATCCCGACTCCTTCGCGGGCTGAGGCCCACCGCGGAACCAACACCGCACCCGAACCAGGTGACCGCCATGCTCGACCGCGAATCCGCTGCCAAGTACATCAATGACCTGCTCGAGCTGATGGTGAACAACCGCGGCTCGGACCTCTTCATCACCGCCGATTTCCCGCCGGCCATCAAGGTCGACGGCAAGATCACGCCGGTTTCGCAGCAGCCGCTGATCCCGGCCCAGGCCCTGGGCCTGGTGCGCTCGATCATGAACGAGCGCCAGACCACCGAGTTCGACGGCAGCCGCGAATGCAATTTCGCCATCTCGGTGCCCAACGCCGGGCGCTTCCGCGTCTCCGCCTTCATCCAGCAGGGCAAGGCCGGCATGGTGGTACGGACCATCAACACGCGCATCCCGTCGGTGGGCGATCTCGACCTGCCGCAGACACTGCACGAAATCGTGATGGCCAAGCGCGGCCTGGTGATCGTCACCGGCGCCACCGGCTCGGGCAAGTCGACCTCGCTGGCGGCCATGCTCGATCACCGCAACGCGCATTCGTACGGGCATATCATTACCATCGAGGACCCGATCGAATACGTGCACGCGCACCAGAACTGCATCGTCACGCAGCGCGAGGTGGGCATCGATACGGATTCCTGGCACATTGCGCTGAAGAACACGCTGCGCCAGGCGCCCGACGTGATCCTGATCGGCGAGATCCGCGACCGCGAGACCATGGAGTACGCCATGCAGTACGCCGAGACCGGCCACCTGTGCCTGGCCACGCTGCACGCCAACAACGCCAACCAGGCCATCGACCGTATCGTCAACTTCTTCCCCGAGGAAAAGCGCCAGCAGTTGCTGATCGACCTGTCGCTCAACCTGAAGGCGATGATCTCGCAGCGCCTGCTGCCGCGCCAGGGCCAGAAGGGCCGGGTGCCGGCGGTGGAAATCATGATCGGCACGCCGCTGGTGGCCGACCTGATCTTCAAGGGCGAGATCCATGCGCTCAAGGAGGTCATCAAGAAATCGCGCGAGCAAGGCATGGTTTCGTTCGACCAGGCGCTGTTCGATCTCTACGAGTCCGGCAAGATCAGCTACGAAGATGCGCTGAAGAATGCCGACTCGCTCAACGACCTGCGGCTGATGATCAAGCTGCACGGCAGCCGGGCCCGCGAGAGCGACCTTGGCGCCGGCACCGAACATCTCAACGTGATCTGACCTGCCGCGCCAGGCCAAGCAAGTCAACCAAGGAAGCCGCCATGAGCAACGTCTATCAGTTCGAAGCCAGCTCGCTTGCCGGACAGCCGGTGCCGCTGTCCCGGTTCAGCGGCAAGGTGCTGCTGATCGTCAATACCGCCAGCGAGTGCGGTTTCACGCCGCAGTACGCCGGCCTGCAGGCGCTGCAGGAGCAGTACGCGCAGGGCGGCCTGGAAGTGCTGGGCTTTCCGTGCAACCAGTTCGGCAAGCAGGAGCCGGGCGACGCCACGCAGATCGGCCAGTTCTGCGAAGCGCGTTTCCACGTCACCTTCCCGATGTTCGCCAAGATCGACGTCAACGGCGCCAACGCGCATCCGCTGTATCGCTGGCTGACCTCCGAGAAGCCCGGCGTGCTGGGCCTGGAAGCCATCAAGTGGAACTTCACCAAGTTCCTGCTGCGCCGCGACGGCACGGTGTTCAAGCGCTACGCGCCCACCACCAAGCCGGAGGACATCAAGGGCGACATCGATAAGCTGCTGGCCGAGGCGGCCTGAGGCAGGCACCGGGCCAGCGCTGGCCCGGCCGGACATGACAAGGGCGCAGCCGCGGCTGCGCCCTTGTCGCTTGCGGCATCGGCCGACCCGCGCGCCGGCTCAGCCGCCGGCCTGCACGGCCCGCAGGAAGCCGTTGAGCGAGCGGTCGGGAGTTTCATGGAAGCGCTCGTCGAGCATGACGATGCTGCGGCAACGGTCCAGGCGGAAGCTGCGGTAATCCGTGCGCGTGGTGCACCATGCCGCCAGCAGCCAGCTATTGCCCCAGAAGAACAATCCCAGCGGCTGCACCACGCGGTCGGTGGCGCGCTGCTGCGCGTCGGTGTAGTCCAGGTGCAGCAGGCGCTGCGCGTTCATGGCGCCGTGCACCACGTCGAAGGCACTGCGCACCTGCGGGTGGTTGACGAATTCGGGCGCGAACACGCGGCTTTGCTGCGCCGCGAGGCGCCGCGCCGGCGGCAGCGCCGCCACCAGTTTCTCGAGCGCCGGATCGGCCGCGGCGGCGAGCGCGCCACCGCCCCAGGCCTTGAGCAGACGCAGTCCGGCCACCAGCGCCTCGACTTCCATGGCGGTGAACATCAGCGGGGGAACGTCGTAGTCCGCGCGCAGCCGGTAGCCGATGCCCGCCTCGCCCTCGACCGGCACGCCCGACAGCGACAGCGCCTGGATGTCCCGGTACACCGTGCGCTCGGACACGCCGAGCCGCTGCGCCAGCAGCGCCGCCGTGGTGAGGCGGCGCCCCCGCAGGACCTGGACGATCTGGAAAAGGCGGTCGGCGCGGCGGCTCATCGGGCTTGGTTCATGTCTCGGGCGGCGGGTGGGTTGGCTACGGTCAGGCTGCCTGCGGATCTTCCGGCAAGCCTGCTCAGGCCGCCAGCGGCTGGTGCAGGCCGATCCGGTTGCCTTCGCTGTCGATGATATGCGCGATATGGCCGATATCGCCAGGCAGCTGCAGCGGGCCGAACACGGTCTTGCCGCCCGCGGCCTGCACGCGCGCCAGCAGCCCGGCGAGCCCCGGGGCGTGCAGGTAAGGCACGCAGCCGTCGGCCGAGGGGCGGTATGACTCGCCCGCCACCAGCGCGCCGCCGGGTTCCATCTCGCCGAACACCGCCATGTCGACCTGCTGCATGGCCTCGCGCTTCAGGCTGGTCTGGAACACCTGCTCGTAGAAGCGGATGGCACGGTTCATGTCGGCGACGGGGATTTCAAGCCAGTTGATCAGTCCACTCATGATGACCTCTGCGGTTGGGGTTGGAGAGGCCGATCATGCGCGGGGGCTCCTGACAACGTCCTGTCAGCAGCGATGCGCGGGAATTCAGCGCGGCATCCAGGTCGCCAGCACCGGCACCATCACCGCCGTCAGCACGCCGTTCAGGCCCATGCCCAGCGCGGCGAAGGCGCCGGCCTCCTGGTTGACCTGGAACGCGCGCGCGGTGCCGATGCCGTGCGCCGCCAGCCCGGTGGCGAAGCCGCGCACGGTGTAGTCGGTGATGCGCAGCAGGTTGAGCAGCTTGGTGGCGCTGACCGCGCCGATGATGCCGGTCACCATCACCAGCACGGCGGTGAGCGAAGGCAGGCCGCCGATCTTTTCCGCCACGCCCATGGCGWTGGGGATGGTGACCGACTTCGGCGCGARCGAGCGCACGGTTTCCGGCGAAGCGCCCAGCAGCCAGGCGATGCCCACCGCCGAGACCACCGCCACCAGCGAGCCCGCCAGCAGCCCGCCCAGCAACGGCAGCACGTGCCGGCGCAGCTTGGGCAGTTGCAGGTAGAGCGGCACCGCCAGCGCCACCGTGGCCGGGCCGAGCAGGAAGTGGACGAACTGCGCGCCGTCGAAATACGTCTTGTAGGGCGTGCCGGTCACCGTCAGCAGCGTGACCAGGATGGCCACCGCGATCATCACCGGGTTGGCCAGCGGCGAGAAGCGCGCGCGCTCGTAGATGCGAAAAGCGAACACGTACGCCAGCAGCGTGGCGGTCAGGCCCAGCAGCGGGCTGGCGGCCAGGTAGACCCAGATCTCGTTCAGGCGCGGCGTCATCATGCGCGCTCTCCCTTGCCGGCCGGTGCATCGGCCGCGGGCGGCCGCGCGCGGCCCATCAGCGCGCGTGCCACCAGCGCCGTGGTGGCGATGGCCAGCCAGGTCGACAGCACCAGCGCGACCACGATCGGCAGCCACTCGCCGCCGATGCGGTGCGCATGGACCATGATGCCCACGCCGGCCGGCACGAACAGCAGCGACAGGTGCTTGAGCAACTCGGAGGTGGTGCCCTGGATCACCGGCAGGATCCGGTCGTCGATGGCGAGCCAGCAGAACAGCAGGATCATGCCGATCACCGGGCCGGGCACCGGCAGGCGCAGGGAGTAGCTGAGCGCCTCCCCGACGGATTGGAAAACCAGCAGGATGGCGAAGGTCTGGAGCATTGCGGAGGGCGCGGGAGAAAGCGGTTCTGGAGCCACCGCATGGTAACCCGCAGCGGACCGGTTTGGCAGCGGGATGCGCCAGCGCCGCCCGCGGTGCCCGATATTTTTTCACTCCCTCTCCCCTCATGGCCCGAGGGGAGCAAACCTGCGCGTCGCCGCCCGACGGCCGCTTCAGCCGACCAGCCGGTCCACCAGCTCGACCCAGTGCAGCACCGGCGTCTGCGTGCCGCTCTGCAGGTGTGTGATGCAGCCGATATTGGCCGAGACGATCGCGTCCGGCTTCGAGGCATGGAGGTTGGCGAGCTTGTCGTCGCGCAGGCGGTAGGACAGTTCAGGCTGCAGCACCGAGTAGGTGCCCGCCGAGCCGCAGCACAGGTGGCTGTCGGCGCAGAGTTTCACGTCCACGCCGAGCGAGGTCAGCAGCGCTTCCACCTTGCCGCGGATCTGCTGGCCGTGCTGCAGCGTGCAGGGCGGATGGTAGGCCACGCGCTTGGCGTCGCCGCCGGTACGCTGCCCGGCCATGTCCTTCAGGTTGTCGGCAAAGTCCGGCAGCAGCTCGGACAGGTCGCGCGTCAGCGCCGAGATCCGGCGCGCGCGCTCCGCATAGCGCGCATCGTTGCGCAGCAGGTGGCCGTATTCCTTGACCATCACGCCGCAGCCCGAGGCCGTCATCACGATGGCTTCCGCGCCGGCTTCCACCAGCGGCCACCAGGCGTCGATATTGCGGCGCGCATTGTCGAGGCCGCCGTCGTGGTCGCCGGTGTGGTACCGCACCGCGCCGCAGCAGCCGGCCTCGCGCGCCACCAGCAACTGCACGCCGAGGCGGTCGAACACGCGCGCGGTGGCGGCATTGATGTTGGGCGACATCGACGGCTGCACGCAACCGTCGAGCAACACCATCTTGCGCGCGTGCGTGTTGCGCGGCCACGCGCCGGCGGCGGCCGGCTTCGGCACCTTGTTGCGCAGCGCCTGCGGCAGCAGCGGGCGCACGCGCTGGCCCAGGCGCATGGCGGTGCCGAACAGCGCCGGGCGCGTCATGCTTTCGCGCAGGGCCCAGCGTGCGAGACGTTCTCCAGCCGGGCGGTGCACCCCCTGGGCTGCAAGGCGGTCATCCACCACCTTGCGGCCGATATCCACCAGCCGGCCGTAGCGCACGCCGGAAGGGCAGGTCGATTCGCAGTTGCGGCAGGTCAGGCAGCGGTCCAGGTGCAGGCGCGTGCTTTCCGTGACGGGGTGGCCTTCGAGCACCTGCTTCATCAGGTAGATGCGCCCGCGCGGGCCGTCCAGCTCGTCGCCGAGCAGCTGGTAGGTGGGGCAGGTGGCGGTGCAGAAGCCGCAGTGCACGCATTTGCCGACGATCGACTTGGCTTCTTCGCCTTCGGGTGTGTCGCGCAGGAATTCGGCCAGGGTGGTTTGCATGGTCGGGGACTCTCCGGTGCCTTTGCTGGATGTGGGTGGGGCCTGGCTCGCGGCTCAGAGGCCAGCGTACATGCGATGCGGATTGAAGATGCCGGCGGGATCGAAGCTGGCCTTGAGGCGCTGGTGGATCGCGGCCAGCGGCGCCGCCAGCGGCGTGAACACGCCCGCTGCCTTGTCGCCGTTGCGGAACAGCGTGGCGTGGCCGCCGGCCGCGCTGGCCACGGCACGCACGACGGCGGCATCGGCCGCGCTGTCGGCGCCGCCCAGCCACCAGCGCTGGCCCCCGCCCCATTCGATCAGCTGGCTGCCCGGCAGCGCCAGCGGCGCGGCGGTGGTGGGCACGGCGATGCGCCACAGCGCGCGCCCGGCCTGTACCGGCGCAAAGAAGGGATGTTGCTGGTCGCGCAGCGCGCGCCACAGCGCATCGGCTTGGTCCGGCGCCACGGCCTCGCCGCCCAGGCGCTCGCGCGCGGCGCGCAAGGCCGCCGCCGCGCCCGACAGGCGCAGGTGCAGCACGCCGTCGTGCCAGGCCGAGGCCGCGATGGGCAGCGGCTGGCCGCCCCACTCGTTGAGGTGGTCGAGCGCATCCGGCTCGCTCAGTGCAAAGCGCAGCGTTGCGTCGTCGAAGGGCACGGGCAGCACCTTGAGCGAGACCTCGAGAATCAGCCCGAGCGTGCCCAGCGATCCGGCCATCAGGCGCGACACGTCATAGCCGGCCACGTTCTTCATCACCTGGCCGCCGAAGTTCAGGATGTCGCCGCGGCCGTCCATCACTTGCGTGCCCAGCACGAAGTCGCGCAGCGCGCCCACCGCCTGCCGGCGCGGGCCGGACAGGCCGGCCGCTACCGCGCCGCCGATGGTGGTGGCGCCGTCGCCGAAATACGGCGGCTCGAAGGCCAGCATCTGGCGGCGCTCCGCCAGCGCTGCCTCGATCTGCGCCAGCGGCGTGCCGCAGCGCGCGGTGATCACCAGCTCGGGCGGGTCGTAGTCGACGATGCCGCTGTAGGCGCGCGTATCGAGCACCTCGCCCTGCAGTTGCTGGCCATAGAAATCCTTGCTGCCGCCGCCGCGCAGGCGCAGTGGCGCGCGCGTGTCGGTGGCGCGCCGGATGGTGTCGCGAAAGGCGTCGAGGGTGGCTTGCTGGTCGGCTGGCATGGGTGCTGGCTCGTTCTGGTTTGTGTGGGCCCGGGTCGCCCCGGGTCGGCTTGAGCCGGCCCGGGCGCGGTAGGGGTCAGGCCGGCGCGGGCTTGCCCAGGCGCCGGCGCGTCCGTGCGTTCTGCCGGGCGCGCGGCGCGGCGTCGTGGCCTGCCATGCTCAGAAGCGCGGCAGGTCGGGGTGCGGCAGCACGCCGCGCTTGACATGCATGCGGCCGTATTCCGCGCAGCGTGCCAGCGTGGGAATGGCCTTGTCGGGATTGAGCAGGCGCGCCGGGTCGAAGGCCGCCTTGACGCCGAAGAACATCTCGCGCTCCTCCGGCGCGAACTGCACGCACATGGAATTGAGCTTCTCCACGCCCACGCCGTGCTCGCCGGTGACGGTGCCGCCCAGCTCCACGCAGCTCTCCAGGATGTCGGAGCCGAACAGCTCGGCACGGTGCCATTCGTCCTGATCGGCACCGTCGAACAGGATCAGCGGATGCATATTGCCGTCGCCGGCGTGGAACACGTTCATGCAGCGCAGGCCGTACTTGCGCTCCATCTCCTCGATGCGCTTGAGCAGCGTGCCGATATGCTTGCGCGGGATGGTGCCGTCCATGCAGTAGTAGTCCGGCGAGATGCGGCCAGCGGCGGGGAAGGCATTCTTGCGCCCGCTCCAGAAGCGCAGCCGCTCGGCCTCGCTCTGCGACACGGCGATGCGCGTGGCGCCCGAGGCGCGCAGCACCTCGCTCATGCGCTCGATCTCCTCGGCCACTTCTTCGGTCGTGCCGTCGGATTCGCACAGCAGGATGGCGGCGGCGTCGAGGTCGTAGCCGGCGCGCACGAATTCCTCCACGGCGACGGTGGCGGGCTTGTCCATCATCTCCAGCCCGGCCGGGATGATGCCGGCGCCGATCACGTCGGCCACGGCGTCGCCGCCCTTGGCCACGTCGTCGAAGCTGGCCATGATCACCTGCGCCAGCTGCGGCTTCGGGATCAGCTTGACCGTCACCTCGGTCACCACCGCCAGCATGCCTTCGGAGCCGATCAGCACGGCCAGCAGGTCCAGCCCCGGCGCGTCGGGCGCCTCCGAGCCGAACTCCACCACCTCGCCTTCCATGGTGACGGCGCGCACGCGCAGCACGTTGTGCACCGTGAGGCCGTATTTCAGGCAATGCACGCCGCCCGAGTTCTCGCTGACGTTGCCGCCGATGGTGCAGGCGATCTGCGAGGACGGGTCGGGCGCGTAATAGAGATTGAACGGCGCGGCGGCCTCGGAGATGGCCAGGTTGCGCACGCCCGGCTGGACGATCGCGGTGCGCGAGCGCGCATCCACGCTGACGATGCGCTTGAACTTGGCCAGCGACAGCACCAGCCCGGTGGCGATCGGCATGGCGCCGCCCGACAGGCTGGTGCCCGCGCCGCGCGGCACCACCGGCACCTGCAGCGCGTGGCACAGGCGCAGGATGGCGCAGACCTGTTCTTCCTTGTCGGGCAGCGCCACCGCCATGGGCAGCTGGCGGTAGGCGGCCAGGCCGTCGCATTCGTACGGCGCGGTGTCTTCGGGTTTCCACAACAGGGCCGCATCGGGCAGGATTTTCGCCAGGCCTTCGAGCAGCGCCGCGCGGCGGCTGTCGTCGGTGACCTGGGAGACTTCGTGCGGGGCGTTCATGGCAACTCCTGTAGTGGCCGCAAGCAGGCGCCATGGCGGCGCGCAAGCGGGTGGGGAGCAAGGACTATAGCGCAGCGCGGTCGCCGCGCAGCCATGCGGCGACGTGAATTCCGCATGGCAGGCCGATCAAAATCGCTCATGTCGGCGGCGGGCCGGAACATGGCAGGCGCGGGGCAGGTGCGCGATTCCAGCTTAGCACCGGCGGCCGGCGCCGGACGTCACCGCCGCGGTACGCCGGCGCCACATGCCTGCCGCGCCGCTACCACTCCAGGCCCAGCAGCCAGTCGACGAAATAGCGCGCCTCGGGCTTGAGCGGCGCCTGCTCGCGCTCGACGATGTAGTAGCCGTGCGGCGAAACCGACTCGATATCGAGCAGGCGCACCATCTGGCCCAGCGCCAGCCACTGGCGGGCCATGCGCTGGCGCACCAGCGCCACGCCCTGGTTGGAGGCGATGGCCTCCAGCATCAGGCCGATGTCGTTGAACTGCGGGCCGGTCTGCGGCTCGGGCCAGTCCAGCCCGGCGGTCTCGAACCACGGCTTCCACGGCTCCAGCGGGCTGCGCAGCAGCACCAGGTTGTGCAGGTGTTCGGGCCTGGTAATGGAGCGGCCATCGATGCGCTCGTAGTATTCGCGCCCGCAGGCCGGGAACACCGGCTCGACCAGCAGTTTCGTCGTCTTCAGGTCCGGGTAGCGCCCGGTGCCGTAGCGGATCTCGACGTCGGTGTCCTCCGCCTTCACGTCGAGGAAGGGGATGGCCAGGTGCAGCTCGGTGTCGATATGCGGGTACAGCGCGGTGAACTCGGGCAGGCGCGGCACCAGGTGCTGGCGGCCGAAGGTGGGCGGGATCGCCACGCGCAGGCGCGTGCGCTGCTTGTTGTACTCGGGCCGCRCCAGCTCGTTGAGGGACTTGAGCGCGTCCTGCACGTTACGCAGGTAGCGCGTGCCGGCGGAGGTCAGGCGCAGCGCGGCATTGGAGCGCACGAACAGGTCCTCGCCCCACAGTTCCTCGAGGTTCTTGATGCGGTGCGATACGGCGCTGGGCGTGACCGACAACTCCTCCGCCGCGCGCGCGAAGCTGCCCAGGCGGGCGGCGGCCTCGAACGCGATCAGCAGGTGCAGCGGCGGTACGCGGTTGAACACGGCGGCCATGGACGGCCTTTAGCGCGAGGCGCGGAAGATCTTGCCCGGGTTGAGGATGTGGTTGGGATCGAGCGCGTTCTTGATGGCGCGCATCAGGTCCAGCGCGTCCTCGCCGTGCTCGCTGACCAGGAAGTCCATCTTGTGCAGGCCCACGCCGTGCTCGCCGGTGCAGGTGCCGCCCATGGCCAGCGCGCGCTCCACGATGCGCCGGTTGATGGTCTCGGCCTCGGCCAGTTCCTCGGGCCGGGCCGGATCGGTCAGGATCGCGACGTGGAAATTGCCGTCGCCCACGTGGCCCACGATGGGGCAGGGCAGGCTGGAGGCGTTGAGGTCGTGCTCGGTCTCGGTCACGCAGTCAGCCAGGCGCGAGATCGGCACGCACACGTCGGTGGTGACGGCGCGGCAGCCCGGCTTGAGCTGCAGTATGGCGAAGTAGGCGGTATGGCGGGCGTTCCACAGGCGGCTGCGGTCTTCCGGCCGGGTGGCCCATTCGAAGCCCTGGCCGCCATGCTCGGCGGCGATCTGCTGGACGGTCTCGGCTTGCTCCTTGACGCCGGCCTCGGTGCCGTGGAACTCGAAGAACAGGTGCGGCATCTCCGGCATGGCGAGGCTGTCGTGCCGGTTGATGGCGCGGATGGCCAGCGCGTCGACGAACTCCGCGCGCGCGACCGGCACGCCGAGCTGGATGGTGTCGATCACCGCCTGCACCGCGCTGCCCATGCTGGGGAAGGCGCAGATGGCGGCGGAGACGGCCTCCGGCTGCGGGTAGAGCCGCACCGTGACCTCGGTGATGATGCCGAGCGTGCCTTCGCTGCCGATCATCAGGCGGGTCAGGTCGTAGCCGGCGGAAGACTTGCGCGCGTGGGTGCCGGTCTTGACGACGCGGCCGTCGGCCATGACCACGGTCAGCGCCAGCACGTTCTCGCGCATGGTGCCGTAGCGCACCGCGTTGGTCCCGGAGGCGCGCGTGGCGCACATGCCGCCCAGCGACGCATCGGCGCCCGGGTCGATCGGGAAGAACAGGCCGGTGTCCTTGATTTCCAGGTTGAGCTGCTTGCGGGTGACGCCCGGCTGCACCGTCACGTTCAGGTCCTCGGCCTGCACCGACAGCACGCGGTTCATCTGTGACAGGTCCAGGCTGATGCCGCCGGCCACCGCCAGCAGGTGGCCTTCGAGCGAGGAGCCGGCGCCGTAGGGAATCAGCGGCACGCGGTATTCATTGCACAGCCGGGCCACCTCGGCCACTTCCTCGGTGGTGTGGGCGAAGACCACGCCGTCCGGCGCGGCAGGCGGGAATGGCGATTCGTCGCGCCCGTGGTGCTCGCACACGCCCGAAGAGGTGGAAAAACGTTCGCCGAAACGGGCCTGCAAGGCATCGCGCACGGCTGCCGGCAGCGGCTGGCGCACCAGCGCCGTAAGGGGGGTGGGATGGTTCATGGTGTCTCCGGCGGGACTGCGGCGGCGGGCTGCCGTGCGGCGCCCGCCATCGGGGGAGGCGCGCGCGACGGTGCCGGCACTGGCGCCCGACAGCGTATTGGGCGAATCCCGTATTCTACGCCGCGCCTGTGCCGTCCAGCGCATCAGGCGCCGCAACGCGCACCCCGGGCCGGATGGCGGGCAGGCCGGCGCCGGCCGCCGCCGCGGCCCCCGATGGGCGCCATAATGCTGGATTGCCAACGAGGAGACCCCCATGGGCAACCGCCTGACCAAGATCGCCACCCGCACCGGGGACGGCGGCACCACCGGCCTCGGTGACGGCAGCCGCACCGGCAAGGACAGCCTGCGCATCGCCGCCATCGGCGATGTCGACGAACTCAATTCGAATATCGGCGTGCTGCTGACCGAGACGCTGCCCGACGAGGTACGCGCGGCGCTGCTGCATATCCAGCACGACCTGTTCGACCTCGGCGGCGAGCTGTCCATCCCCGGCTACGTGCTCGTCAAGCCGGAACAGGTGCTGCAGCTCGACGAATGGCTGGCGCACTACAACGCCGCCTTGCCGCGGCTGGCCGAGTTCATCCTGCCCGGCGGCAGCCGCGCGGCGGCCGTGGCCCATGTCTGCCGCACGGTCTGCCGGCGTGCCGAGCGGGCCCTGGTGGCGCTGGGCGCGCAGGAAGCGCTCAACGAAGCGCCGCGCCAGTACCTGAACCGGCTCTCGGACCTGCTGTTCGTGCTGGCGCGGGTGCTCAACCGCGCCGCTGGCGGCAGCGATGTCCTGTGGCAGCGCGGGCGCTGAGGCAGCCCCGGTCTTGCGTCTCAAATAAAGTATGGCAAGGCGCACAAAATGCGGCTTGCCGGCGGGTTTGGCGTGGCGGTGCTCAAGTCATCGCGCCGGCTTGCCGTTGAACACCCGGAAAAACCGAGAAATTTACTCGGAATTGCGCCTGCGGCACTTGAAATGGCCCCGGACGGCCACATTTCGGCTTCAGGACGAATTGCAGCGCCCACGGATAGTGGGGCTCAAGAGGAGAGAATAAATGGGTAAGATCATCGGTATCGACCTCGGTACCACCAATAGCTGTGTCGCGATCATGGAAGGCAATACGCCGAAGGTGATCGAAAACGCCGAAGGTACGCGTACCACCCCGTCGATCATCGCCTACATGGAAGACGGCGAGATCCTGGTGGGTGCGCCGGCCAAGCGCCAGGCGGTGACCAATCCGCGCAACACCCTGTATGCGGTGAAGCGCCTGATCGGCCGCAAGTTCGAAGAAAAGGAAGTACAGAAGGACATCGGCCTGATGCCGTATTCCATCGTCAAGGCCGACAACGGCGACGCATGGGTGTCGGTGCGCGACCAGAAGCTGGCGCCGCCGCAGGTGTCGGCCGAAGTGCTGCGCAAGATGAAGAAGACCGCGGAGGACTACCTCGGCGAGCCGGTGACCGAAGCSGTGATCACSGTGCCGGCCTACTTCAACGACWSSCAGCGCCAGGCCACCAAGGACGCCGGGCGCATCGCCGGCCTCGACGTCAAGCGCATCATCAACGAGCCGACCGCGGCCGCGCTGGCGTTCGGCCTGGACAAGAACGAGAAGGGCGACCGCAAGATCGCCGTGTATGACCTCGGCGGCGGCACCTTCGACATCTCGATCATCGAGATCGCGGACGTGGACGGCGAGAAGCAGTTCGAAGTGCTGTCGACCAACGGCGACACCTTCCTGGGCGGCGAAGACTTCGACCAGCGCATCATCGACTACATCATCGGCGAGTTCAAGAAGGACCAGGGCGTCGACCTGTCCAAGGACGTGCTCGCGCTGCAGCGCCTGAAGGAAGCGGCCGAAAAGGCCAAGATCGAACTGTCGAGCTCGCAGCAGACCGAAATCAACCTGCCGTACATCACGGCGGATGCCTCGGGTCCGAAGCACTTGAACCTGAAGATGACGCGCGCCAAGCTCGAAGCGCTGGTGGAAGAACTGATCACCCGCACCATCGAGCCGTGCCGCATCGCGATCAAGGACGCCGGCGTCAAGGTCAGCGAGATCGACGACGTGATCCTGGTCGGCGGCATGACCCGCATGCCCAAGGTGCAGGAACAGGTCAAGGAATTCTTCGGCAAGGAAGCGCGCAAGGACGTGAACCCTGATGAAGCCGTGGCCGTGGGTGCCGCGATCCAGGGCTCGGTGCTGTCGGGCGACCGCAAGGACGTGCTGCTGCTGGACGTGACGCCGCTGTCGCTGGGTATCGAAACCCTGGGTGGCGTGATGACCAAGATGATCACCAAGAACACCACCATCCCGACCAAGCATGCGCAGGTGTTCTCGACCGCCGACGACAACCAGCCGGCCGTGACCATCAAGGTGTTCCAGGGCGAGCGTGAAATGGCCACCGGCAACAAGCTGCTGGGCGAGTTCAACCTCGAAGGCATCGCACCGGCGCCGCGCGGCCTGCCGCAGATCGAAGTCTCGTTCGACATCGACGCCAACGGCATCCTGCACGTGGGCGCCAAGGACAAGGCGACCGGCAAGGAAAACCGCATCACCATCAAGGCGAACTCGGGCCTGTCGGAAGACGAGATCCAGCGCATGGTGAAGGACGCCGAGGCCAACGCCGAGGAAGACAAGAAAGCCCGCGAGCTGGCTGACGCCCGCAACCAGGCCGACGCGCTGATCCACTCGACCAAGAAGGCGGTCACCGAATACGGCGACAAGCTCGAAGCGGGCGAGAAGGAAAAGATCGAAGCCGCGATCAAGGAACTGGAAGACGCCGCGCGCGGCGGTGACAAGGCCGAGATCGACGCCAAGGTCAGCGCGCTGTCCGACGCCAGCCAGAAGCTGGGCGAGCGTGTCTATGCCGACATGCAGGCCAAGGCCGGCGAGGCAGGCGGCGCGGGCGCGGCCGGTGCCGCCGGTGCTGCAGGCGCGGGCCAGCAGCAGGCCCATCCGCAGGACGACAATGTCGTGGACGCCGAGTTCAAGGAAGTCAACGACAAGAAGTAATGGATGAGCGGGGGAGGGGCGCGCAGCACAGGACCGCCGCCAACCCCTGTCCCGACGCCGGGCGACGGACATCTGACAAAGCGGGGAACCGCCGTCGGATGCCGCGCTCGGCTTTTTTGCTATCTTCTTTGCTATTTATTTGCCCCGGGCGGGTCTCGCACGCTCCACAGGGCCAATCAGGTAACCAGCCACCATGGCAAAACGTGACTACTACGAAGTGCTCGGGGTGGGCAAGAACGCCAGCGACGACGATATCAAGAAGGCGTATCGCAAGCTGGCGATGAAGCACCACCCGGACCGCAATCCGGACAGCAAGGATTCGGAAGAGAAGTTCAAGGAGGTCAAAGAGGCCTACGAGATGCTCTCCGACTCCGAGAAGAAGGCGGCCTACGACCAGTACGGCCACGCCGGCGTCGACCCCAACATGGCGGGCGGCTTCGGCGGCGGCGGCCAGGGCTACGGCGGCTTCGCCGAAGCCTTCGGCGACATCTTCGGCGATATCTTCGGCCAGCAGGGCCAGGCCGGCGGACGCCGCGCCGGCGGCGGCCCGCAGGTGTACCGCGGGGCCGACCTGCGCTACAGCATGGAGATCTCGCTCGAGCAGGCCGCGCACGGCCACGAGGCGCAGATCCGCGTGCCGCACTGGGACGAGTGCGAACACTGCCACGGCAACGGCGCCGAGCCCGGCAGCAATGTCGAGACCTGCCCGACCTGCCACGGCGCGGGCCAGGTGCGCGTCTCGCAGGGCTTCTTCTCGATGCAGCAGACTTGCCCGAAGTGCCACGGCACCGGCAAGCATATTCCCAAGCCATGCACCAAGTGCCACGGCCAGGGCAAGATCAAGTCGCAGAAGACGCTGGAGGTGAAGATTCCCGCCGGCATCGACGAGGGCATGCGCATCCGTTCGTCGGGCAACGGCGAGCCGGGCATCAACGGCGGCCCCCCGGGCGACCTGTACGTCGAAGTCCACATCAAGCAGCACGCGGTGTTCGAGCGCGACGGCGACGACCTGCACTGCCAGATGCCGATCTCCTTCGCCACGGCGGCGCTGGGCGGCGACCTGGAAGTGCCCACGCTGGGCGGCAAGGCCAGCTTCCCGGTGCCCGAAGGCACCCAGCCCGGCAAGACCTTCCGCCTGCGCGGCAAGGGCATCAAGGGCGTGCGCTCGGGCTATCCCGGCGACCTCTACGTGCATGTGAACGTGGAAACGCCGGTCAAGCTGACCGAGTCGCAGAAGGACATCCTGCGCCAGTTCGACCGCTCGGTGCATGAAGGCGGCTCGCGCCACAGCCCGCAGGAGCAATCCTGGCTGGACAAGGTGAAGAGCTTCTTCAGCTGATCCGGCTCGCGGCATGCGGCCGGCCACGCGTGAATGCGTGGCCGGCCTTTTTGTTTTGTGGCGCGCGATAATGACAAGTCGCCCGCCTGCAGGCGGCGCCAACCGACGCTGGTGATTTTCCCGTGGCAGTTTCCCCATTTCCCATGCCTTCCCTTTCCGGCCAGGCACCCGGCACGCTTCGCAGGCCCGCCGCCGGCAACGATCCCTTCGTCCTGCTCGACGATGCCACCGCCGCCCCCGGCGAGGCGGTATCGCGCCTGTACACCGGATTCGTCCGCGAGGATGTGCTGCCCGATGCCACCGCGCTCGACGCGCTCGATGCCATGCTGGCCGAAGGCTGGCGTCAGGGCTGGCACGCCACGCTGTTCGCGCCCTATGAATTCGGCGGGCCGCTGGTCGGCGTCGCCGTGCATCCAGGCCAGGCCCTGCCGTTCCACGACGGCGCGCTGCGGCTGCTGTGGTTCCGGGCGCTGCAGAAGCTGGACAGCGAGGCCGTCGCGCAATGGCTGGCGGGCCGGCAAGCCGGGCAAACCGAACAAGGCGGGCAACCGGCCGGCGTGCTGGACGTCGCGGCCGATACGCCGGAGCCAGCCTTCCATGCGGCGATCGCCCGCATCCACGCTTGGATCGAGGCCGGCGACACTTACCAGGTCAACTTCACCCAGCGCCTGCGCTTCGGTGCCTTCGGCGAGCCGCCCGCGCTCTATGCGGCGCTGCGCGCGGCGCAACCCGTGCCCTACGCCGTGCTGGCGCGGCTGCCCGGCGATGGCTGGGTGCTGTCGCTGTCGCCCGAACTGTTCGTGCGCCATGACGGGCAGGGCCATCTGCTGACGCGGCCGATGAAAGGCACCGCGCCGCGCAGCGGCGACCGGGCACGGGATGCCGAGGCTGCCGCCGGGCTGGCCGCCGACGCCAAGAACCGCGCCGAGAACGTGATGATCGTGGACCTGCTGCGCAACGACCTCGGGCGGGTGGCGGTGCCGGGCACGGTGGCCGTGCCGGAGCGCTTCGTGGTGGAGCCGTTCGGCCAGGTGCTGCAGATGACGTCGACCGTGACCGCCACCGCGCGTGCGGGCACGAACGTGGCCGGGCTGCTGCGCGCGCTGTTTCCGTGCGGCTCGATCACCGGCGCGCCCAAGCGCCGCACCATGGAGATCATCGCCGAACTGGAGTCCTCGCCGCGCGGCCTCTACACCGGCTCGATCGGCTGGATCGACGCGCCGGCGGCACCGGCACAAGCCTTTCCCGGCGCATTCGCGCTATCCGTGGCGATCCGCACGCTGGTGCTGGGCGCGCCGGGTGCCGACGGCCTGCGGGCAGGCGAGATGGGCGTGGGCGGCGGCATCGTCCACGACAGCGACGCCGCCGGCGAGTACGCGGAATGCGGCTGGAAGGCCCGCTTCCTGACCGCGCACGACCCGGGCTTCACACTGTTCGAGACGATGCGCGTGGAGGATGGCGCATGCCAGCGGCTGGACCAGCATCTGGCACGGCTCGGCGCATCGGCGGCCTGTCTTGGCTTTCGTTTCGAATCCGCCAGCGCGCGGGCGGCGGTGCGCGAAGCGGTGGCCGGGCTCGCTGCCGGCTGCTGGCGCCTGCGCCTGGCGCTGGACAAGACCGGCGGCCTGGCCGTGACCCATGGCGCGCTGGCGCCCCTGGCCGCGCAGCCCGCCTCGTTGCTGCTGGCCGCGCAGGCACTTCCCGATGCGGATGTGCTGCGTTGCCACAAGACCAGCGCGCGCGCAATCTACGACGCGGGCTGGCAGGCGGCCGAACGTGCCGGCGCCTTCGACAGCCTGTTCTTCAACACGCGCGGCGAACTGCTCGAAGGCGGGCGCAGCTCGGTGTTCGTCAAGGTGGATGGCGAGTGGCTGACGCCGCCGCTGGCGGCGCATATCCTGCCCGGCGTGATGCGCGCCGCCGTGCTGGCCGATGGCAGGCGCTACCTGGGCGGGCCGGTGCGCGAGGCGGTGGTCACGCGCGCCATGCTGCGGCGCTGCGAGGCGCTGGCGGTTGCCAACTCGCTGCGCGGCGTGCTGCCCGCGGCGCTCTCTGCCGGCGGGTAAGGTCAGGAAAGCACAGGCAGGGACCCGCAGCCGGCCGGCGCCGCGGGTCCGCGGCGGCGGATCAGGCGGAGAAGGTGTGCTCGGCAGCCGGGAAGCTGCCGTCCTTGACGGCCGCCACATAGGCCCGCACGGCGGCCTCGATCGAGCCCGCGCCGTCCATGAAATTGCGCACGAACTTGGCCTTGCGGCCCGGGTAGACGTTGATCATGTCCTGCAGCACGAGCACTTGCCCGGAGCAATCCGCGCCCGCGCCGATGCCGATGGTCGGAATGGCCAGCAGGCCGGTCACCACGCCCGCCACCGCCGCCGGCACGGCTTCCATCACGATCAGCTGGGCGCCGGCGGCCTGCAGCGCGAGCGCGTCGCGCTTGAGTTGCGCGGCGCTTTCGTCAGTCTTGCCCTGCACCTTGAAACCGCCCAGCGCGTGCACCGACTGCGGGGTCAGGCCGATATGCGCGCACACCGGGATGCTGCGCTCGACCAGGAACTTGACGGTGGGCGCGAGCCAGTCGCCGCCTTCGAGCTTGACCATGTGCGCGCCCGCGCGCATGAGCGCGGCGGYGCTGGCGAAGGCCGTCTCGGGCGTGGGGTAGGTGCCGAACGGCAGGTCCGCCACCAGCAGTGCGCTCTGGTTGCCGCGCGCCACGCATTCGGTGTGGTAGATCACCTGCTCCAGCGTCACGGGCAGCGTGGTCTGCTGGCCCTGCATGACGTTGCCTAGGGAATCGCCGACCAGCAGCACCTCGACGCCGCAGTAGTCGAGCAGCGCGGCGAAGCTGGAGTCGTAGGCGGTCAGCATGGCGATTTTCTCGCCGGTGGCGCGCATCGCCTGCAGCTTGGGGATGGTGACGGTCTTGCGGGAGGGGTCGAGGAGGTAGCTCATGACGTTGGGCCGGTAGAGAGACGGGAGGCGGGCCGGCCGCCATCGGGCGTGCGGCGTTGCGCGGTCCCCTGCAATCCGCTTTGCCGCGGTGCGCGGCAGCGGCTGCTGTCGTTATGGTCAGGCTGGCAGGCGGGTACCTGTCAGGGCGCAGCGAGATTGAGAAAGGCCTTGCGGCCGCGCATGTTTTCGATGCGCGACATTAGTGTACGGAAATCACCGTCATTGTCCACCGGACTGAAGTGGGCGGTGTCGACGATCATCACCGGCGCTTCGTCATAGCGGTGGAACAGCTCGCCGTAGGCGTCGCACAGACGATCGAGATAGGCCTCGTCGATGCTGGACTCGCCGGGCGCGTTGCGGCGCGCGATGCGCTCGCGCAACAGCGCGGGCGAGGCCTGCAGCACGATCACCAGGTCCACGCGCTGGCTTTGCGCAGGCAGGCGCGCGGCGAGGGCATCGTACAGCGCCAGTTCGTCCTCGGGCAGCGTGAGCCCGGCGTAGAGGCGGTCCCTCGCGTAGAGGAAGTTGCCCACCATGCGCTGGCCGGCCAGCAGGGCCGCCTGCCATGCCGCCAGCTGCTGCGCGCGCCGGTTCATCAGCGACAGTTGCAGGGGCAGGGCGTAGCGCGCCGGCTCGCGGTAGTAGCGTTCGAGGAAGGGGTTGTCGCGCGCGGTGTCGAGCAGTTCGCCGGTGCGCAGGGTTTGCGCCAGGCGCTGCGCCAGCGCCGTCTTGCCGGCGCCGATGGGGCCTTCCACCACGATTCTGCGCAAGTGTTCGAGCATGGGCGGATCCGGTGGCTAGAGAAGCGGGTCAGGGGAGTGGTGCAGGGGGGCGCGGGGCAGACAGCGGCGTGCCCGTTCGCTGCGCTGGCGCGGCGTCAGGAAGCGCCGCGCGCCTCGGCTTGCCGCGTGCACTGGCAGAACGAGATCTTTTCCACGCGCTGCGCATTGACCGCGGGCAGGAAACCGGCGGCGGGGCCCAGCCCCGGGATCACCAGCGCGGCGTCCAGCTCGAGCAGCGGCACCAGCGTGAAGGCGCGCTCGGCCACGCGCGGGTGCGGCACCGAGAGATGCTCGCCGCGATGGATCTCGTCGCCGAACAGCAGCAGGTCCAGGTCGAGCGTGCGCGGCGCGTTGTGGAACGGCCGTTCGCGGCCGAACTGGTCTTCGATGTGGTGGCAGATGCGCAATAGCTGGGCGGCGGTGAACGAGGCTTCCACCTTGACCACCGCATTGAAGTAGTCGTCGCCGCCCGCATCGACCGGGGCCGTGCGGTACAGCGACGATCGCGCCAGCACCGTGATGCCGACCTGCTGGGCCAGGCACACGATGGCATCCTTGAGGGCCTGCCGGGCATCGCCCAGGTTGGCCCCGATGCCGATAAAGGCAACTGTCATTACGATTCCTCCGGCTGGACGCGCACCTTGCCGGTTTTCCGGTCTTCACTGGAGCCGGCTTCCTGGCTCGCATCCATATCGCTCCGGGAGGAAACTTTATCCGATTTCCGCGGACTGCGCCGGCGGCGCTTCTTGCGTGCCGGGCCGCCGCCTTCGCCGCTGTCACCGCCGCCTTCCCAGTCGGTGGGCTGATCGCCGCTGTCGGTRCTGCCGCCGCCGCCACCGCCACCCTGCTTGCCGCCGCGCGCCGGGCGCACAGCGTCGATCAGGGCTTCGCGGCCCTCGCCGTCGGCGTTCTGGAAGTCCTGCCACCAGCGCGCCAGCTCGGCCGGCTGCTCGCCGGAATCGCAGCGCAGCTGGAGGAAGTCGAAGCCGGCGCGGAAACGCGGCGACTCGATCAGGCGGAACGGCATGCGGCCCACGCGCTTCTCGAAGCGCGGCTGCATGCCCCAGATATCGCGCATGTCGGTGACGAAGCGGCGCTGGATGGCAAGCTGGCCGGTCTGGCGTTCCAGCACGTCGTCCATCRCGATATTGAGCGCGGCGATGGCGTGCTCGCCTTCCTCGCGCAGCGCGGTCCAGCGCTGCAGCACGTGGTGCCACAGCAGCGCGGCGAACAGGAAGCCCGGCGAGACCGGCTTGCCGACCTGCACGCGCTGGTCGGTGTTGTCCAGCGCCAGCTGCACGAAGCGCTGGCCCATCGGCTGCTCGATCGCCACGTCCAGCAGAGGCAGCAGGCCCTTGTGCAGGCCGGCCTTGCGCAGCTCCTGCAGCGAGGCCCAGGCATGGCCGGACATCAGCAGCTTGAGCATCTCGTCGAACAGGCGCGCGCTCGGCACGTTGTGGATCAGCGAGGCCAGGTCGGCGATCGGCTGGCGCGTGTCCTCGTCGATGCCGAAGCCGGTCTTGGCAGCGAAGCGCACCACGCGCAGCATGCGGATCGGGTCCTCGCGGTAGCGCGTGACCGGGTCGCCGATCATGCGCAGGGTGCGCGCGCGGATGTCTTCCATGCCGTGGTGGTAGTCATACACCGTCTGCTCGGCCGGGTCGTAGTACATCGCGTTGATGGTGAAGTCGCGGCGTTCCGCGTCTTCGGCCTGCGAGCCCCACACGTTGTCGCGCAGCACGCGGCCCGAGGCGTCGATCGCATGGGTCTTGCTGTCGAGCTCGGCGCGCTTGAGGCGACGCCCTTCGGGAAGCGTCTCGCTGGCGATGGCGTCGACCAGCGCGCGGAAGGTGGAGACCTCGATGATCTCCTGCTCGCGCCCGCCGTAGAAGGTCACGTGCACGATCTGGAAGCGCCGCCCGATGATGCGCGAGYGGCGGAACAGCGCCTGCACCTGGTCGGGCGTGGCGTTGGTGGCGACGTCGAAGTCCTTGGGCTTGATGCCGAGCAGCAGGTCGCGCACCGCGCCGCCGACGATGAAGGCCTGGTAGCCGGCCTGCTGCAGCGTGGAGGTGACCTTGATGGCGTTGCGCGAGATCAGCGTCTGGTCGATCTGGTGCTCGTCATGCGCCACGATGCGCGGCGTATGGGCACGCTGGCCACGGCGCTTGGCCGGGCGCTGCTGGGGGCCCGGCTTGCCGAGCAGCCGGTTGATTAGCTTCTTGATCACGTCAGAACAGATCCATGATGCGCCAGCCGGCCGCGGCGGCGTGGTGACGCAGGCGATCGTCCGGGTTGGCGGCGATCGGTTCGCTGACCTTTTCCAGTAGCGGCAGGTCGTTGGCCGAATCGCTGTAGAAGGTGGTGGTTTCGAAGGCATCCCACTGGGTGCCCATGCTCTTTAGCCAGGCCTCGACGCGGGCGATCTTGCCCTCGCGGAAGCTGGGGATGCCCGCCACTTCGCCGGTGAAGGCGCCGTCCGGCTGCCCGTTGGCGGTGGCCGGCTCGGTGGCGATCAGGTGCTTGATGCCGAAGGCGGCCGTGATCGGCGCGGTGACGAAGCTGTTGGTGGCGGTGACCACCGCGCACAGGTCGCCGGCGTCGAGGTGCTTGTACACCAGCGCGCGCGCCTGGGGCGTGATGACCGGATCGATCACTTCGCGCATGAATTGCTTGCGCCATGCTTCCAGGCGGTCGCGCGGATTGGCGGCCAGCGGCGCCAGCGCAAAACGCAGGAAGGCCTGGATATCCAGGGTGCCTGCCTTGTACTGCCCGTAGAACTCGTCGTTCTTGCGGCGGTAGGCTTCCTCGTCGACAACGCCGAGGCGCACCAGGAAGCGCCCCCATTCGTGGTCGCTGTCGGTCGGGAGCAGGGTGTGGTCGAGGTCGAACAATGCCAGATTCATGGGCGGCGATTTTACATTAACGTGATTGTTGCCGGTTTCTTGGCGTCACTGCACCGCGGTACATGCAAGCACGGGGCATGCCAGTGGCCGCGGGCACCGTGCCGGTAGCCTGCGCTCACTCGCGCAGCTCCGCAAACATTTCCCGCAGCAGCGGCAGGGTGACGGCGCGCTTGCGCTCGAGCGAATAGGTGTCGAGCGCGTCCAGCAAGGCCATCAGGCTGGGCATGTCGCGGTAGTGGCGCGTGACCAGCCAGTGCGGGATTTCGGGCGAAAGCTGCAGGCCGCGCTCGCGCGCCGCCTGCACCAGCGCCGTCATCTTGTCTTCGTCCGACAGCGGTGCAAGCTGGTAGACCAGGCCCCAGCCCAGGCGCGTGCGCAGGTCCTCGCGCACCGGCATGGCCAGCGGCGCCACGCTGCCGGCCACCACGATGGCGGTGCGCACGTGGGCGCGCACCTCGTTGTAGAGCGAGAACACCGCGATCTGGCGCGCTTCGTCAAGCAGTTCCACGTCGTCGACGGTGTAGAGTTGGCAACTGGGATCGAAGATGAAGTCCGACAGGGCATGGTGCGGGCTCAGGTAGCGGCAGCCGATGCCGGCCTGGTAGCCGCTTTCGCAGATCGCGTGCAGCAGGTGGGTGCGGCCCGAGCCCGTTTCACCCCACAGGTAGATCAGGCGGTCGGACGCGCGCTCCTGCGCGACGGCCGTGGCCAGGTCGCTCAGGCGCTGCACCGGCTCGCGGTTGGCGGCCACGAAGAAATTCTCGAAGGTCGACGGCGGCGGACTGCCAAGTTCAAGCGAAAGCTGCTTGGGACGCGCATACATGACGTTTCGGTTACTTGGGATGAAAGCCAGCTACCGGGTAAACGCGTCGCGGCATGCTTGCGCCGACCGCCCGCAGGGCGCATGCGCGCTGGCCGGGGGCCGCCTGATTGATGTGCATCGGCATGGTGTGGGGGCAAGACTTCATGACGCGGGAAACCGGAAACTGGAAGCCGGAAGCCTGTATCCGTTAAAATTGCGATTCTACTGGACTCGCGGCCGCAAATCGCCGTCGTGAGCGCCGCATTCCTCACTTCACACCCCCAGGACGAGCAGGTTCTATGAGCGCATCCCCCACTTCCGGCCAGGCAGGCCTTTCCTACCGCGATGCCGGCGTCGATATCGATGCGGGCGACGCGCTCGTAGACCGCATCAAGCCGTTCGCCAAGCGCACCATGCGCGAAGGCGTGATGGCCGGCATCGGGGGCTTCGGCGCGCTGTTCGAGCTGTCGAAGAAATACAAGGAGCCGGTGCTGGTTTCCGGCACCGACGGCGTGGGCACCAAGCTCAAGCTGGCGTTCCAGCTCAACCGCCACGACACCGTGGGCCAGGATCTGGTCGCGATGAGCGTCAACGACATCCTGGTGCAGGGCGCCGAGCCGCTGTTCTTCCTSGACTACTTCGCCWSCGGCAAGCTCGACGTGGAAACCGCGGCCACCGTGATCCAGGGCATCGCCCACGGCTGCGAGCTGTCCGGCTGCGCGCTGATCGGCGGCGAGACCGCCGAAATGCCGAGCATGTACCCCGACGGCGAATACGACCTGGCCGGCTTCGCCGTCGGCGCGGTCGAGAAAAGCCGCATCATCGACGGCAGCACCATCGTCCCGGGCGACGTGGTGCTGGGCCTGGCCTCGTCGGGCGCGCACTCCAACGGCTACTCGCTGGTGCGCAAGATCATCGAGGTGGCCAAGCCGGACCTGAACGCCGATTTCCACGGCCAGCGCCTGCAGGACGCCATCATGGCGCCGACCCGCATCTACGTGAAGCCGCTGCTGTCGCTGATCGAGACCCTGCCGGTCAAGGGCATGGCCCACATCACCGGCGGCGGCCTGACCGAGAACGTGCCGCGCGTGCTGGCGCAGAACGTGACCGCCGTGCTGCAGCGCGATGCGTGGACCCTGCCGCCGCTGTTCCAGTGGCTGCAGGCGCAAGGCAACGTGGCCGACGACGAAATGCACCGCGTGTTCAATTGCGGCATCGGCATGGTGGTGATCGTGGCCAAGGAAGACGCCGAGCGCGCCATCCGCCATCTGCAGGCAGCCGGCGAAGCTGTGTGGCAGATCGGCGAAATCCGCGAGCGCGCGGAAGGCCAGGCGCAGACCGTGGTGGTCTGAGCGTCAGCGCCCCGGCAGCAAAAACGGCACATGCGAGCATGTGCCGTTTTTTTTTTGCGCGCGCCAATCCGCCTATTCAGCCCCACCCATCTTGGTCAGTGCCTCTCCCGTCACCCGGCAGATGCGCCAGTCCGGCAGCACGTCCGCGCCCATGGCCCGGTAGAAATCGATCGACGGCGTGTTCCAGTCGAGCACGGTCCACTCGAAGCGGCCGCAGCCCCGCTCGACCGCCAGCGCCGCCAGGTGCTTGAGCAGCGCCTTGCCCATGCCGTGGCCGCGCCAGGCCGGTTCCACGTAGAGGTCTTCCAGGTAGAGGCCGCGCCTGGACAGGAACGTCGAGAAGTTGTGGAAGAACAGCGCGAAGCCGACCGCCTGCGGCCCTTGCGCACCGGGCACCTCCACCAGTACCGCCTCGGCCAGCGGGCGCGGGCTGAACAGCGCCTCATGCAGCTTCTGCGGGGTGGCTTCGAGGAGGTGGGTCAGCTTTTCGTACTCCGCCAGCGCCGAGATCAGCTGGAGCAGCGTGTCGCAGTCGGCGGCGGTGGCGGGGCGCAGGACAAAACGGGGAGCGGCGGCGGTGGTCATGGCAGTGCGCGGGGCGAGTCGAGAAACGCGGATTATCGCCCAGGCATCACTTTGGCCGGCGCTTCTGGTGCAATTGTTGCGAATGCCTGCGCCGGTCCAGGCGCGGCTGCCGGGCCGCTCAGGCCTGCCCGATGCGGGCCAGCTCCGCCACCCGCGCCACATAGCCGGGCGCGAGGCAGTCCACCACCTCGCGCTCGGGCGTGCTGCGCAGCCACGTGAGCTGGCGCTTGCAGAGCTGGCGCGTGGCGGCCAGTCCGCGCTCGCGCATGGTGGCGAAGTCGGTCTCGCCGTCGAGGTATTCCCACACTTGCCGGTAGCCCACGCAGCGGATCGAGGGTAGCGTGGGCTGCAGGTCGCCGCGCGCGCGCAGGCGTTCCACTTCCTCGATGAAGCCACCGGCCAGCATGGCGTCGTAGCGGGATTCGATGCGCGCATGCAGCGCCGCGCGGTCCGATGGCTCCAGCGCGATCACGCGAAAGCGGCGATCGGCCGTGCCGGCAAACGTGCGCTCGTCCGCCTGCCGCGCCAGCAGCGTGGACATCGGCTGGCCGCTGAGCCGGTGGATTTCCAGCGCGCGCTGGATGCGCTGCGCGTCGTTGGGCGCCAGCCGCGCGGCGGTGACCGGGTCGACCTCGGCCAGCATCGCGTGCAGGGCCGGCCAGCCGCGCTCGGCGGCCAGCGCGTCGAGTTCCGCGCGCACTGCGGGGTCGGCCTGCGGCAGGTCGTTCAGGCCCTGCGTCAACGCTTTGTAGTAGAGCATGGTGCCGCCGACGATCAGCGGCTCGCGGCCGCGCGCGCGGATCTCGCCGGTCAGGCGTTCGGCGTCCGCCACGAACTGCGCGGCCGAATAGCTCTCGGCCGGGTCGATGATGTCGATCAGGTGGTGCGGCACCGAGGCGAGCTCGGCCGCGGACGGCTTGGCGGTGCCGATATCCATCCCGCGATAGACCAGGGCCGAATCGAGGCTGATGATCTCGACAGGTGTCTGCGCCGCCAGCGCGAGCGCGGCGGCGGTCTTGCCCGATGCGGTGGGGCCGAGCAGGCAGACGACGGGCGCGGCGTGGCCGGGGGGAGCGGAGGCTGTCAAGGCGATGCGATGCTATGCGATGCGATCGGCCGGCTTACTGGCCGCGCAGGAACAACCGGTCCAGTTCCGCCACCGACAGCTGCACCCAGGTGGGCCGGCCGTGATTGCACTGGTCGGCGCGCTCGGTCTGCTCCATCTGGCGCAGCAGCGCGTTCATTTCTTCCACGGTGAGCTTGCGGTTGGCGCGCACCGCGTTGTGGCAGGCCAGCGTGGCGAGCAGCTCGTTTTGCCGCTCGGCCAGCACGCGCGAGCCGCCGAACGATTGCAGGTCGCGCAGGACGTCGCGCGCCAGCGCCTCGGTGTCGGCCTGCTTGAGCAGCGCGGGGATGGCGCGCACCGCAAGCGTGGTGGGCGAGACCGGCGCGATATCGAAGCCCAGCAGCGCGAGCGTTTCCTGGTGTTCCTCGGCGGCGCCGATCTCCATCGGGCTGGCGGTCAGCGTGACCGGGATCAGCAGCGGCTGCACCGCCAGCTCGCGCGTCTCGAGGGCGGTCTTGATCTGCTCGTAGAGGATGCGTTCGTGGGCGGCGTGCATGTCCACCAGCACCAGGCCGCGCGCGTTCTGCGCGAGCACGTAGATGCCGTGCAGTTGCGCGATGGCGAAGCCAAGCGGGTTGGCGTCGCCGGCTGCCGGTTCCTGCCGCACGGGGGCGTCGAGCAGTCCGGGCGGGTCGTTTTCGCGCGCGGCCTGGGCGTCGGCCAGCCAGGCCGGAGGCGTGGACGAGCCGCCCGCGTAGCCGGCCGATGCCGGCGCGGCGGGGCGCGGGAAGCCGCCGCCGGGCTGGATCGCGTCGCGCACCATGCCGAGGTAGGCCTGGCGCGGCTGGGCGATGCCGAGCTCGGTCTGGCGCGCGGCGGCGGTGTAGTCGACCCAGGGGCGCGCGCCGGCGCCGCCGCCCATGCCACCGCCCGTGCCGCCACCCATGCCGCCACCCGGCGCGCTGCCTCGTGCCGCGGCGGCGCTGCCGAAGCTGCCGGGGCCGGCGCGCGGCACCATGGCGGGCGCGCCTTCGTCGACCGCGCTGCTATGCAGGCTGTCGCCCTGTTCGCCGGCCTGGCGGGCCAGGCAGCGCTGCACCGCGTGGTAGACGAACTGGTGCACCGCGCGCGATTCGCGGAAGCGCACTTCGATCTTGGACGGGTGCACGTTCACGTCCACCATTTCCGGCGGCAGGTCCATGCACAGCACGTAGGACGGAAAGCGGTCGCCGTGCAGCACGTCCTGGTAGGCGCTGCGCACCGCGTGGTTCAGCAGCTTGTCGCGCACGTAGCGGCCGTTGACGAAGAAGAACTGCTGGTCAGGGCGGCCGCGCGAGGCGGTCGGCAGGCCGGCGAAGCCGTACAGGTGCAGGGTGTCGGCTTCCTCGTCGAGCGGCAGGCGGGCCCGCGCAAAGTCGGCGCCGAGCACCTGCGCCGTGCGCGTGGCCACGTCGCCGCTGTTCCAGTGCTCCATCGGGCGGCCGTTGTGATGGACCGTGATGCTCACGTCCGCACGCTGCCAGTATCGGCGGCGACCTGCGTGGCATGGGCGTCGTCGGCGGTGCGGCTGGTCAGGGTCAGCTCGGAAACCGAGGCGATCGAGGCCAGCGCTTCGCCGCGAAAGCCCAGCGTGAGCACGGACTCCAGCTCGTCGAGCGAGGCGATCTTGCTGGTGGCGTGCCGCATCAGCGCGACCGGCAGTTCGGCGGCGGGGATGCCGCAGCCGTTGTCGGCGATCACGATGCGGCGCACGCCGCCTTCCTCGAGACGGATATTGAGCTGGGTGGCGCCCGCGTCGAGCGCGTTCTCCAGCAGCTCCTTGACCACGGAGGCGGGGCGTTCCACCACCTCGCCGGCAGCGATCTGGCTGATCAGCTGGTCGGGCAGGGGGCGGATGGGGCGGGGCGGCTGGGCGGGGCGTGTGGCTTCGGCAGGCATGGGCGGAATTATACGTGGGCGGCGCGCCCGGCCGGCAGGTCAGCGCGGCGGCTGCGGAAGCGAACGGATCGGGTGACTTTGAAGCCGGTCCGCTCTTGTATGATGTGGGCTGAATCTAGAACGGGGATCGAATTGGATATCGCTTTGCAGTTCATCGACATGTTGCTGCACGTCGACAAATACCTTGGCACCGTCATCCAGAACTATGGCGCGTGGGTCTATGCCATTCTTTTCGCGATCGTCTTCGCGGAAACCGGGCTGGTGGTGCTGCCGTTCCTGCCGGGCGATTCCCTGCTGTTCATCGCCGGCGCCTTCTGCGCCACGGGCGCCATGAACGAGTGGGCCCTGGTGGGCCTGCTGCTGGTGGCGGCCATCGGCGGCAATACCGTCAACTACATGGTGGGAAGCTGGGTGGGGCCGAAGGTGTTCGACGGCCATTGGCGCTTCCTCGACCAGACTGCCCTGCGCAAGACGCACAATTTCTATGAACGGCACGGCGGCAAGACCCTGGTGATGGCCCGCTTCCTGCCGATCGTGCGCACCTTCGCGCCGTTCGTCGCCGGCGTGTCGCAGATGACCTTCGCCAAGTTCCAGCTCTTCAACGTGCTGGGCGCGGCGGCCTGGGTGCTGGGCCTGGTGTTCGCGGGCTATTTCTTCGGCAACCTGCCCTTCATCAAGCAATACCTGAACCTGATCGTGCTGGCAGGCATCGGCGCGGCCGTCGTGCCGCTGGTGCTGGGCGGGCTGTGGAAGCTGGTGCGCGGCGGCAAGCGCCGGCCTTCCTGAGGGTGGCAATGGGCGGGCTGCGCGGCGCGCGGCCCGCCTGGCTCAGTTCACGCTGCGGCTCATCATSCGCAGCGCCGGCATGCGGTCSCGGATCTGGGTCGTGTCGGCCGCATCGGGGCGCGCTATCACATAGGCTTCCAGGTCTTCCAGCGCCGGGCGGAAACACTCCAGGTTGGCATAGGCCAGGCCCCGGTCGCGCACCTCCTCGATCGAGCCCGGCAACAGGATCACCAGGCGGTTCTGCACCGCCAGCAGGCGCTGCCAGCGCRACTCCTGCAGATAGATCGACTTGAGGTTGCGCAGCACGCGCGCCACGATCTCGCGGTGGCTGGCCACCTGCAGGAACAGGCCCAGCGGCACTTCGTTGGGATCGGCGATGCCCTCGCGTTCGAGATGCGGGTCCAGCATCTCCTGCAATTGCTCCTTCGACAGCGTCTCGCCCGTGAGCGGGTCCACCACCACCTCGCCCGCCGGGATCGACATCCGCACCAGGAAATGATTGGGGAAGGACACGCCCTTGAGTGGCAGGCCGATATGCTGCCCCAGCTCCATATAGAGCACCGCCAGCGAGATGGGGATGCCGCGGCGCTGCTTGAGCACCACGTTCAGGTAGGAGTTGTCGGGGTCGTAGTAATCGTTCGCGTTGGCGCCGAAGCCCAGGTCGCGGTAGAAGAAATGATTGAGCAGGCGCAGGCGCTGGATGGCCGGCGTGCCCTCCGCGACGCGGCGCTTGAGCCGTGCCGCGATCACGTCCAGGGCGGCCAGCTCGGCCTGCAGGTCCAGGTCCGGATAGGCATCCTGGGCGAGCGAGAGCACGGCCTCGGTCAGTGGGATACCGTGCTCGTCTGCCACGAGGCTGGCGAAGTAATCCAGGACTTTCGTGGTTGTCATTGCGGCTTTCCTGAATACGGCGTGTTGGCCATGCCTGCCGGCACGACCTCGACTGCCTTGACCCTGTACCGCGCGCTGTCTCCCGGTTCTGTGCGGCGCGTACGCACGCATACGGCGCCGCTGCATCCGGCCGATAGACAGGCGGGGCTTCCTAGCCGGCTCTCCGCTTGAATGCGGAGTATCTCAGCCCCATGAGCCACAGTGTACCGAAGTAGACGACCGCTGCAAGTACCAGGCAGGAAGCGAGCAGCGCGATGCGCAACAGCGGCGTGGCACCCAGGGCCACCCAGTCGAAGGTACGCGCGAACCACAGCAGCATGCCGGCCAGCAACAGGACCGCAGTCAGCAGCTGGGCCAGGAACAGCAGCCAGCCCTTGGCCGGCGTGTAGAAACCGCGTTTGCGCAGGCCCAGGAACAGCAGCAGCGCGTTGACCGTGGCGCCGAAGCTGATCGACAGCGCCAGCCCGGCATGGCCGAAGCGCGGCACGAACACATAGTTGGACAGCTGCGTGATCACCAGCACCAGCAAGGCGATCTTGACCGGCGTGCGGATATCCTGGCGCGCGTAGAAGCCCGGCGCCAGGATCTTGATCAGGATCAGTCCGAGCAGGCCCGTGCCGTAGGAAACCAGCGCCTGGCGCGTCATTTCCACCGCGTGGGCGTCGAACTTGCCGTAGTTGAACAGCACCGCGGTCAGCGGCGCGCCGAACACGAACAGCCCCACCGCGCACGGCACGGCCAGCAGGAAGGTCAGGCGCAGGCCCCAGTCGAGCAGGCCGGAGTATTCGGCGCGGTTGTCGTCTGCGCTGGCCTTGGACAGGCTGGGCAGCAGGATGGTCCCCAGCGCCACGCCCAGCAGCGCGGTGGGAAACTCCATCAGGCGGTCGGCGTAGGTCAGGTAGGACACGCTGCCCGCGGCCAGGCGCGAGGCGATATTGGTATTGATGATCAGGCTGATCTGCGCCACCGAGACCGCCAGCAGCGCCGGTGCCATCTGCCGCATGACGCGGCGCACGCCGGGGTCCGACCAGGCCGCGCGCAGGTCGAAGGTCAGGCGCGGCATGACGCCGAGCCGCCGCAGCGCGGGGACCTGCACCGCCAGCTGCAGGATGCCGCCCACCAGCACGCCCCACGCCTGCGCGTAGATCGGCTGCGCCATGTGCGGCCCGACGAACAGCGCGGCCACGATCAGGCACAGGTTGAGCAGCACCGGCGTGAAGGCCGGCATGGCAAAGCGGCGCCAGGTATTGAGGATGCCCGAGGCCAGCGCCACCAGCGAGATCAGGCCGATGTACGGGAACATCACCCGGGTCATGAAGACCGCCGCGTCGTAGGTCTCGCCGCCTTGCCGGTGGAAGCCGGTAGCGACCACCAGCATCACCAGCGGCGCGCCGATCACGCCGAGCAGCGACACGCCCATCAGCACCCAGGTCATCACCGTGGCGACTGCGTCGATCAGGGCGCGGGTCTCGCCTTCGCCGCGCTTGCTGTGATATTCGCCCAGGATCGGCACGAAGGCCTGCGAGAACGCGCCTTCGCCGAAAATGCGCCGCAGCAGGTTGGGGATGCGGAACGCCACATTGAAGGCGTCGGTCATGTCCGAGGCACCGAAGGCCCGGGCGATCAGGATCTCGCGCACGAGGCCGGTGATGCGCGACAGCATCGTCAGGCTGCTGATGGTGGCGAGCGCTTTGAGCAGGTTCAAGATGGGTCGGCGGCAAGGGGAGAGGCGGCGGTGGCATGCTGCGTGCCACCGGGCGGACCGGCTTGAGACGCCGGGCGCGCGCCAAAGTTGCATCGGGGCCACGCGGGGCGGGGCCGGTGTGGCGCGTATTATACGGTTTGGCCCGGCGGCTCCCCGTCCGCGGCCGTTTGCGTCACCCCGCCAGTGTTCGGACGTGGTCCGGCTTGCCAGCTGCTTTTTCTTCTGTGTATAATTGCCGATTCACAAGGATAGTTGCGTTCCGGATTCGTGTGCCAGTGCATCCCGGGTCGCTTGATGTGCACTTAATTGTGTCTGCGGTTTTGTCCGTGGGGCACGCATCTGAATTCAGGATATCTACTTAAATGGCAAATTCCGCACAAGCCCGTAAGCGCGCTCGCCAGGCCGTCGCCCAAAACGCTCACAACTCCAGCCTGCGCTCGCGTCTGCGCACCGCCGTGAAGGCCGTCCGCAAGGCGATCGAAGCTGGCGACAAGGCCGCCGCCGCCGAGATCTTCAAGAACTCGCAATCGATCATCGACGCCATCGCCGACAAGAAGATCGTGCACAAGAACAAGGCTGCACGCCACAAGTCGCGCCTGTCGTCGGCCATCAAGTCGATGGCTGCCTGATAGCAGCCGCTGCGCCCGGCGCATGCCAGGCGCCTTCCGGCACCACGCCGGCCATCGTGTTCCATACCGGCCTTCTGGTGGGTACGTAGCGCGGCGGTCCGGTGGCAAGCCGGGAGCGCGAATCGCATTGCGCGATTCCGCACGATAAAAAAGCTCGTCATTCGACGAGCTTTTTTATTTTCCGCTTCTCTTTGCCGTTGCCGCGCCTTTCCTTGTCGCTTCGCTATCCCTTCGCCGGGCGCATCGCCGTTCACGCCGGTGCCGCCGCTGCGGGGCGACCGGCCGGCCCCGCCCGCTTACTCGAGCGAGCAGGCCTCGACCAGTTGCAGGTCGTTGTCGCGCGCGAAGTTGAGCACGAAGTCTAGCGCCTTGGGTTCGATGTCGCGCAGGCGCGCGTCCACCACCACGGTCTTCACGTTGCTGGTCATCACGGGCCGCACGTAAGGGGAGTAGGTGAGGCGTGGATCCCCGGTGTCCCCTTCGGGGCGGAATTGCGCCATCACGCCACACAGCCGTTCAGCCCAGTCGCTTGGACGGAAGGTCTTGCCTTCCTTGGTAATGCCTTGGATGAAATATTCGCGAACGATGGGCTTCATTGGACTGCGGGGATAAGACGGGTGACTCGACGGTAAACCCGCCAGACTTGACCAGACGGAAGCCCTTTTGACGCGGCCAGGAAACGTTTGGTTCGTTTCTTTTCCGGCCAGGGGCAGCGGGGGCGTCGGTGTCGGCGGGGGCACTTTTGATGCCGGCAGCGGGCGGGGGCATGGGTATGCCKGGCCCCGCGTGAATCAGCCAGTATTATATCTTATATAAGACTGGCGCATAAGCTCCGGCGCCGGTCCTCCGCGCGCCGCAGGCTCGCCAAAGCAGAAATAATCCCTTATGATTCTTACAGTTAAATTGCGCAAGCGACGCGAAAGGCGGCTCCGCGGCATGCTCGGGTCATGAATCCTTCATGACGGTGTGCCCCAACCGAGCCGCCTTCTTTGTTTTATGAGCCCAACTTCGATCAAGCATTACCTCCAGTTCAGCGACCTGACTCCCGACGAGTATGAGTACCTGCTGGACCGCGCGCGGATTCTGAAGGCCAAGTTCAAGAATTACGAGACATGGCACCCGTTGCACGACCGCACGCTGTCCATGATCTTCGAGAAGAATTCGACGCGCACGCGCCTGTCGTTCGAGGCCGGCATCCACCAGTTGGGTGGCCATGCGGTCTTCCTGAACACCCGCGATTCCCAGCTCGGGCGCGGCGAGCCGATCGAGGATGCGGCGCAGGTGATCTCGCGCATGGTCGACATCATCATGATCCGCACCTTCGGCCAGGAGATCATCGAGCGTTTCGCCGCGCATTCGCGCGTGCCGGTGATCAACGGCCTGACCAACGAATACCATCCCTGCCAGGTGCTGGCGGATGTGTTCACCTATATAGAGCAGCGCGGCAGTATCCGCGGCAAGATCGTGGCCTGGATCGGCGACGCCAACAACATGGCCTACACCTGGATCCAGGCGGCCGAGCGGCTTGGCTTCACCTTCCATTTCTCGGCGCCGCCGGGCTACCAGCTCGACCCGGCCATGGTGCCGCCTTCGGCCGCGCACCTGGTCAAGGTATTTGCCGATCCGCTGGCCGCCTGCCAGGGCGCGGACCTGGTCACCACCGACGTGTGGACCAGCATGGGCTTCGAGGCCGAGAACGACGTGCGCAAGCGCGCCTTCCAGGACTGGATGGTGACCACGGCCATGATGGACCGCGCCGGCCCCGACGCGCTGTTCATGCACTGCCTGCCCGCCCACCGCGGCGAGGAAGTCGAAGCGGCGGTGATCGACGGGCCCAAGAGCGTGGTGTGGGAAGAGGCCGAGAACCGCCTGCACGTGCAGAAGGCCCTGATGGAATACCTGCTCTGCGGCCGTTACTGAGCAGGGCCGGCCGGAGGCGCCGTGCGCAGCGCATGGCGCACATCGGTCACGCCGGGGCGGCGACCCCGCGCCGCCTGAGGGCCGCAAGTGCCGCCCAAGCCCGGGCGGACGTGTCAAAATAGCGGTTTTCCGCATCAATCTCTCGCGTGTCCGGCAACCATGCCGGCCGCGCTTACTTTGCGCATCGAGTCGAACATGAGCGATATCAAGAAAGTCGTGCTTGCCTACTCCGGCGGGCTGGACACTTCGGTGATCCTGAAGTGGCTGCAAGACACCTATCAATGCGAGGTCGTGACCTTCACCGCCGACATCGGCCAGGGCGAGGAACTCGAACCTGCCCGCCAGAAGGCGCTCAAGTTCGGCATCAAGCCGGAAAACATTTTCATCGACGACCTGCGTGAAGAGTTCGTGCGCGACTTCGTCTTCCCGATGTTCCGCGCCAACGCGGTCTACGAAGGCGAATACCTGCTGGGCACCTCGATCGCGCGTCCGCTGATCGCCAAGCGCCAGATCGAGATCCTGCGCAGCACCGGCGCGGATGCCGTGTCGCACGGCGCCACCGGCAAGGGCAACGACCAGGTCCGCTTCGAACTGGGCTATTACGGCCTCGAGCCGGGCGTGAAGGTCATCGCCCCGTGGCGCGAATGGGACCTGCKSTCGCGCGAAAAGCTGCTGGCCTACGCTGAAAAGGCCGGCATCGACATCGACATGAAGCACAAGAAGGGCGGYGCGCCGTACTCGATGGACGCCAACCTGCTGCATATCTCCTTCGAAGGCCGCCACCTGGAAGATCCCAAGGCCGAGGCCGAGGAAGACATGTGGCGCTGGACCGTGTCGCCGGAGAACGCACCGGACGCGGCCGAATACCTGGACGTCGAGTTTGAGGGCGGCGACATCGTCGGCCTGAACGGCAAGCGCATGACCCCGGCCGAAGTGCTGACCGAGCTGAACCGCCTGGGCGGCAAGCACGGCATCGGCCGCCTGGACCTGGTGGAAAACCGCTACGTCGGCATGAAGAGCCGCGGCTGCTACGAAACCCCCGGCGGCACCATCATCCTGAAGGCCCACCGCGCCATCGAGTCGATCACGCTCGACCGCGAAGTCGCGCACCTGAAGGACGACCTGATGCCGCGCTACGCCAGCCTGATCTACAACGGCTACTGGTGGAGCCCGGAGCGCCGCGCGCTGCAGGTCCTGATCGACCATACCCAGGCCAAGGTCAACGGCTGGGTTCGCGTGAAGCTGTACAAGGGCAACGTGATCGTGGTCGCGCGCGATTCGAAGGACACGCTGTTCGACAAGACCATCGCGACCTTCGACGACGACGGCGGCGCCTACAACCAGGCCGACGCCGGCGGCTTCATCAAGCTCAATGCGCTGCGCATGCGCATCGCTGAAAACGCCCGTCGCCAGCGTGGCGAATAAGGCGAGTTGATCCCGCCCCGGCACGGTCCGGGCGTGGCAGCAAGGAAGAGGGGCCGTCACGGCCCCTTTTTTGCGCCGCGCCCGCGTCGCCGTGCCGCCCATCCAGACACCCAGAACCCGCATCAAAGGAGAAAAAGCATGAGCCAGTTCGACAACGTTTCCGTCGTCAAGAAAGCCAACCTCTACTTCGACGGCAAGTGCGTCAGCCACACCGTGCTGTTCCCGGATGGCACCCGCAAGACGCTGGGCGTGATCTTCCCCGCCACGCTGACCTTCGGCACGGGCGCGCCGGAAATCATGGAAATCAACGCGGGCAGCTGCCGCGTGCGCCTGGCGGGCGAGGAGCAATGGAACACGTACGGCGCAGGCCAGCAGTTCAATGTGCCGGGCAACAGCAGCTTCGACATCGACGTGCAGGAAACCCTGGACTACGTCTGCCACTTCGCCTGAAGAACGGCAGCGCAGCCGGGCCCGGCTGCGCCGCTCTTACAGGACGACCGGCTCGGGCTCGATGCGCACGCCAAAGCGCGCCGCCACGGTATCGGCGATGCGGCTTGCCAGCGCCAGCAGTTCCTGCCCGCTGCCGCCGCCGTGGTGCACCAGCACCAGGGCCTGTTTGCCGTAGACGCCGACCGCGCCGTCGCTCAGGCCCTTGAACCCGCACTGGTCGATCAGCCAGCCGGCTGCCAGCTTGTAGCTGCCGTCCGGCTGGGCATGGCTGACCAGGCCGGGGTGCTGCGCCAGCAGCGCATCGCGTTGCCCGGCGCCGACCACCGGATTCTTGAAGAAGCTGCCCGCGTTGCCGATTTCGGCCGGGTCGGGCAGCTTGCGCGAGCGGATGGCGATGACGGCATCGCGGATGCGGCTGGCCGTGGCCGGCGCGGCCGGATCCTGCGCGACTTCCCGCGCGAGCTCCGCGTAGCCGAGCACCGGCTGCCACGGTCGCGGCAGGCGCAGCGTGACGGCGGTGATGATGTAGCGGTCGCGGCCCTCGCCCTTGAACAGGCTGTCGCGATAGGCGAAACGGCACTGGTCCAGCGTCAGGTCGACGAATTCGCCGGCGCGGCGGTCCCATGCGCGCAGGCGCTCGAAGCGCTCGCGCAGTTCCACGCCGTAGGCGCCGATGTTCTGGATCGGCGCGGCGCCCGCCGTGCCGGGAATCAGCGCCAGGTTTTCCAGGCCGGGCATGCCGTCGGCGACCGTGCGGCAGACCAGCGCGTGCCAGTTCTCGCCGGCGCCGGCGGTCACCAGGAAGGTATCGTCGGCCGCGCTCACGGTGTAGCCGGGGATTTCCATCAGCAGGACCAGGGCATCCAGGTCCTGCGTCAGCACCACATTGCTGCCGCCGCCCAGCACCACCAGCGGCAAGCCATGCGCGCGGGGATCCGCCAGCGCATGCAGCAGGTCGGCTTCGCTGCGCACATGGACGGCGAAGCGCGCGCGCACGTCGAATCCGAATGTATTGTGGCGGCGCAGGGGATAAAATTCGTGGAAATCTGCCATGCAAGGGAAAGGTGAAGCGGCGGCCGCGCGGCGGCGCCGGACTGCAGGGTAGGCTGGATTATACGTAAGCGCCGCCATCGGCCTGCCGCTGCGGGCGAACGGCGCTACACCGCAACATCAGCAACATCAGCAACACGCAAGACAAAGGAGAATGCAATGCCGTCGTTTGACGTAGTGTGCGAAGCGAATATGGTCGAGGTGAAGAACTCGGTCGAACAGGCCAACAAGGAGATCACCACCCGTTTCGACTTCAAGGGATCGGACGCCCGGGTCGAGCACAAGGAAAACGAGCTGACCGCCTTCGCCGATGACGATTTCAAGCTCGGCCAGGTCAAGGACGTGCTCATCAGCAAGATGGCCAAGCGCAATGTGGACGTGCGCTTCCTCGACTACGGCAAGACCGACAAGATCAGTGGCGACAAGGTCAAGCAGGTCATCACCATCAAGAAGGGCGTCACCGGCGACCTGGCCAAGAAGATCGTGCGGATGATCAAGGACAGCAAGATCAAGGTGCAGGCCAGCATCCAGGGCGATGCGGTGCGCGTGTCCGGCACCAAGCGCGACGACCTGCAGAGCGTGATCGCCCTGCTGCGCAAGGACGTTCCCGAGGCGCCGCTGGACTTCAACAACTTCCGCGACTGATCTCGTCGCAGGGCGCGGCGGCCGGACCGCCGCGCCCTGCGCCTTCAGCGCGGCTGCGGCAGGCCGCCGATCTTCGCGCCGGCCTTCAGGCCCTTCTGCGCAAACCATCCCTTGTTCATTTCCAGCGCATAGCGCACGGCTGCGCGCGGGCAATGGTTGTCTTCCGTCTGCGGCGCCATGTCCTCGATATTGACGATGGCGCCATCATCGGCGAGGAAGGCGATCGACAGCGGCAGGTCGGTGTTCTTCATCCAGAAGCAATGCCCTGCCTTCTCCTCGAAGACAAAGAGCATGCCCTCGTTGGCGGGCATGGTCTTGCGGTACATCAGCCCGAGTTCGCGGGATTCCGGCGTGGCGGCAATCTCCGCCTTGATCGCGTACATGCCTGCGGTGAGCTGCCTGACCGGCAGGCTGGCCTGCGCCTGGGCAAACGCGGAAGTCAGGGCGGCAACGGCGCAGCCGCCGGCGAGAAGTAACGGGAGGACAGGGCGCATGAAAGGGAGGCGGCGTATGACGGGTTCAGGACAGCCGCCAGCATAACGCAGCTGCGAGGCGGGCGGCTGGCTCGCATATTTCGCCGCGTTGCACGGGCGTGCCACGCGCGCGGCACGCCGGGGCGGACAACAAAAAAGGCAGGCACCCGACGGGCAGCCTGCCTCTCTCATGCCGGACCCAAAGGACCCGGCGTGCCAGCAATGCGCTTACTGGGGAGCAGCTTCGGTCTTGGCAGCCGGAGCAGCCTTGGTCTTGTTGTGAGCGTGCTTCTTGTGGGTCTTCTTGGTGCTCTTGGTCGCGGGCTTTGCGGCCGGAGCTTCAGCTGCCGGTGCTGCGGCAGCCGGTGCTGCCGGTGCGGGAGCGGCGGCTTGGGCGAAAGCGCCGGTGGCGAACAGGCCGGCAACCAGAGCAGCGATCAGTTTGTTCATGCTATCTACCTTGGAAGGTTGAATTCGATTCGAAAGAGTGACTCGTATGCGACGCGTCAGTGTCAAAAACGAAACCGAGTGGTGAGTCGTTGACCTTCTCTCTGTTAATTTTTGTAACTTCCTGGGCGGGGGCGCGCGGGGCGCCGTCCCTGAGGGGCGGCGGACCCGCCTGGTGCGCCTGCGCGTGGCGAGCCCGGGGTGTCGAGGCCAAGGTCCGCGGGCGCGATTTCGCGCCATTGTCCCGGCGCCAGCCCGAGCGTGCGCAGGTCGAGCGCGCCGATCTTCAGCCGCACCAGCCGCAGGGTGGGAAAGCCCACCGCCGCCGTCATGCGCCGCACCTGCCGGTTTTTCCCTTCGCGGATCTCCAGCTCCAGCCACTGCGTCGGGATGGCGGCGCGAAACCGCACCGGCGGATTGCGCGGCCACAGGAAGACGGGCTCCTCGATGCAGCGCGCCCGTGCCGGCAGCGTGCGGAAATCGCCAAGATCGACGCCCTCGCGCAGGCGCGCGAGCGCTTGGTCTTGCGGAATGTTCTCCACCTGGGCCAGGTAGGTCTTCGGCAACTTATGGTGTGGATCCGCGATACGCGCCTGCAGGGCGCCATCATCGGTCAGTAGCAGCAGGCCCTCGCTGTCGGCGTCGAGCCGGCCCGCCGGATACACGCCGGGCAGCGCCACGCAGTCGGCCAGCGTCGGCCGCGTGGGGTGGGCGGAAAACTGGCTCATGGTGCCGAAGGGCTTGTTCAGGGCAATCAGGGTCATGCGGATACGAGGAAACGGTGCAGGCCGGGCGCCCGCCGGCGCCAGTATGCCGCAGCCGGGCGCCCGGTTGCGGGGCGGTGGCAGGATTCGGGGGTGCCGCGGAGATGGCGGATCATGAAATTTTGCTGCATAATACAAAACGGTCTTATGTCTTATATAAGACCAAATTTTGCACATAGGGATAGAGGATTTGCGCGCACCGGGGTGCGCGCGGACGCTCCGTCGTGATGCGACGCAGCATCGTGGCCATGCCGTTCCCCGTTAAAATGCCCCCGCGCGTCACCCACATCTCGCCGTCCGGTCACGGGCCTGGCGGCAGTTTCAATCCCCCGTTCCGCACTGGAGACGTCATGTATCAACACATCAAGGTTCCGGCCGGCGAAAAGATCACGGTCAACCAGGATTTTTCGCTGAATGTTCCGGACAATCCGATCATTCCCTTTATCGAGGGTGACGGGACGGGCCTGGACATCACCCCGGTGATGATCAAGGTGGTTGACGCTGCCGTGGCCAAGGCCTACGCAGGCAAGCGCAAGATTTCCTGGATGGAGATCTACGCCGGCGAGAAGTCCACCAAGGTGTACGGTCCCGATGTCTGGCTGCCGGAAGAAACCCTCGCGGCCCTGAAGGAATACGTGGTGTCGATCAAGGGCCCGCTGACAACGCCGGTCGGCGGCGGCATCCGTTCGCTGAACGTAGCGCTGCGCCAGCAACTGGACCTGTACGTCTGTCTGCGCCCGGTCGCCTATTTCAAGGGCGTGCCTTCGCCGGTGCGCGAGCCGCAGAAGATCGACATGGTCATCTTCCGCGAGAACTCGGAAGACATCTACGCCGGCATCGAATGGGAAGCCGAAAGCGACCAGGCCAAGAAGCTGATCGCCTTCCTGCAGAATGAAATGGGCGTCAAGAAGATCCGTTTCCCGGACACCTCCGGGATCGGCGTCAAGCCGGTTTCCCGCCAGGGCACCCAGCGCCTGGTGCGCAAGGCGATCCAGTACGCGATCGACAACGACAAGCCGTCGGTGACCATCGTGCACAAGGGCAACATCATGAAGTTCACCGAAGGTGGCTTCCGTGACTGGGCCTACGAACTGGCGCAGAAGGAGTTCGGTGCGGAACTGATCGACGGCGGCCCGTGGTGCAAGTTCAAGAACCCGAAGACCGGCCGCGAGATCGTGATCAAGGACGCCATTGCCGACGCCTTCCTGCAGCAGATCCTGCTGCGCCCGGCCGAGTACTCGGTGATCGCCACGCTGAACCTGAACGGCGACTACATCTCCGACGCGCTGGCCGCGCAGGTCGGCGGCATCGGCATTGCCCCCGGCGCCAATCTGTCGGACTCCGTGGCCATGTTCGAAGCGACCCACGGCACCGCGCCGAAGTATGCCGGCAAGGACTACGTGAACCCGGGTTCCGAAATCCTTTCCGCCGAAATGATGCTGCGCCACATGGGCTGGACCGAAGCTGCCGACCTGATCATCGCGTCGATGGAGAAATCGATCCTGTCGAAAAAGGTCACTTATGACTTCGCCCGCCTGCTGGAAGGCGCGACCCAGGTGTCGTGCTCGGGCTTTGGCCAGGTCTTGATCGACAATATGTAAGCGGCTGCCGGCCTCCGCGCCGCCCAGGCGCCGCCGCACACCGACCAACCCCGGTCCCGCGCAAGCAGGCCCGGGGTTTTTTCATGAGGCCGCGCCGGGCCGCCTTGCAATCGGGCAGGGCGTTACCTAGCTTGTTCAGTGTCGAGGGAAACTGCCCGGGGAGGCATGATGGAAGATCCGTTCCGGCGCGCGGCCTTCGGCTCCGCGCTCTATTACCGCGACCCGCTCGCGGCCCTGGACTGGCTGGAAAAGGCGTTCGGCTTCGAGCGCGCCATGGTCATCACCGACCGCGAAGGCAAGCTGGTCCATTCCGAGATGCGCTTCGGCGGCGGCTATATCATGATCGGCAGCGCCTGGACGGATTACACCGCCAGTCCCGCCGCGGCAGGCGGCATGAACACGCAGTCGGTCCATGTTCACTTGCTGGAGGGGATCGATGCCCACTGCGAGCGGGCGCGGGCCGCCGGCGCGGAAATCGTCAGGGAACCGGCAGACCAGTTCTACGGCGACCGGGTCTATGGCGCGCGGGATCCCGAAGGCCATGTCTGGACCTTTGGCCAGACCGTGCGCGCGGTCACGCGGGAGGCGGCCGAGCAGGCCAGCGGGCTGCACATCGAGGGCTGGGTGTAGCGCGGCGCATGGCAAACAAAAAGCCCGGCATTGACCTGACCGGGCTTTTTGACGGATGCGTTGCGTACTGCTGTTCAGCCTGCTTTTCCGTCCATGGCGCGCTGGCTGTCTAGGCCAGGCGATGTCCGGGGGGCGCGGACCGATCCCGTTCCGGGGAGAGCTTCCCCCGCATCCTTTCGTGGCCGCCTCGCGCTCTGTCGGCGGGTGCGGCCGCGCACAGAGGCCTCAGGCGCCGTCCTGGATATTGGTGGCTTGTTTGCCCTTGGGCCCCTGGATGACTTCGAAGGACACGCGCTGACCCTCTTTCAGGGTCTTGAAGCCACTCATCTGGATGGCCGAAAAGTGCGCAAACAGTTCCTCTTCGCCGTCGTCCGGCTTGATGAACCCAAAGCCCTTGGCGTCATTGAACCATTTGACGATACCGCTTGCCATAAACTCCCCCAACAGAAAAAGCAGGATACGAGCGGGGGAAAGCGCCGCGGCCAGCCGGGCACCCGGCATGCGGCCTCGCGCTCGGACCGGTCAGACCGGGCCGGGCACGATGGCACGACTTGCGGGTACCGCGTGGCGGCCAGTTTCTGTATCTGACTCGCCGCCGCCGGATTCGTGGGCCTCCCTGCTCACGGATCACCCAGGTCCGGCTTGTTGCTTTGGCTCGCGTAACCAGACGTGAATGTGCGAACGATTCTTCTGTCAAACCTGACCCCTGTCAAGTTGGCAGATTCCCCACTCCCCGTAGGGTGTGGCGGGAAAGGAACGGCGGTCGGTGGTATTTTGGAGGGGACTGGAGCCCGGCAGCGCCGCGGCTCCCGCGAGGTGTACCCGGATGCATTCGGCATCTCCGGAATTTCGACGGTCGCTGCATCGGCCTCTTGAATCCGGCGTCTTTTCCCCAAATTGCAGAGTTGTGCGTAAGGGTTAGAATAAAGCCATGGCTACACGGCTGGCAAATGTCCCACAACGCGAAGCAGGCACCGTACTGGAGCGGAAAGAGCAGGCGCTCAAGCCGCCCGCGATGTACAAGGTCCTGCTGCTGAATGACGACTTCACCCCGATGGAGTTCGTCGTGATGATCCTGCAGCAGTATTTCAGCAGGGACCGGGAGACGGCGACGCAGATCATGCTGACCGTCCACCGGGAAGGCAAGGGGGTTTGCGGTATCTATACCAGGGATATCGCGGCGACGAAGGTCGAGCTGGTGTCAACGCACGCGCGGCAGGCGGGTCATCCGTTGCAGTGCGTGATGGAGGAAGCATGATTGCGCAAGAATTGGAAGTCAGCCTGCACATGGCGTTTGTTGAAGCGCGGCAGGCACGCCACGAGTTCATTACCGTGGAGCACCTGCTATTGGCGTTGCTTGACAACCCCACGGCAGCGGAAGTCTTGCGCGCCTGCGCAGCCAATATCGAGGATCTGCGCACCAGTCTGAAGAATTTCATCGCGGACAACACCCCGGTGGTGCCCGGCACCGACGAGGTGGATACCCAGCCCACGCTGGGTTTCCAGCGCGTGATCCAGCGCGCCATCATGCACGTTCAGTCCACTTCGAACGGCAAGAAGGAAGTGACCGGCGCCAATGTGCTGGTCGCGATCTTCGGCGAGAAGGACTCGCACGCGGTGTACTACCTCCAGCAGCAGGGCGTGACGCGGCTGGATGTGGTCAATTTCATCAGCCATGGTATCCGCAAGGACCAGGCCGAGCCGGCCAAGCATGGCGACGGCACGGCCGAGGGCGAGGGCGGCGATGGCAAGGAAAGCCCGCTGGAGCAGTTCACCCAGAACCTGAACGTGCTGGCCAAGGCCGGCAAGATCGATCCGCTGATCGGCCGCGAGAGCGAAGTCGAGCGCGTGGTTCAGGTGCTGTGCCGCCGGCGCAAGAACAACCCGCTGCTGGTGGGCGAGGCCGGCGTAGGCAAGACCGCCATCGCGGAAGGCCTGGCGTGGCGCATCACCAAGAACGAAGTGCCCGACATCCTGGAAAAGGCGGTCGTGTACTCGCTCGACATGGGCGCGCTGCTGGCCGGCACCAAGTACCGCGGCGATTTCGAGCAGCGCCTCAAGGGCGTGCTCAAGTCGCTCAAGGACAATCCGAACGCGATCCTGTTCATCGACGAGATCCACACGCTGATCGGCGCRGGCGCCGCYTCGGGCGGCACGCTGGACGCCAGCAACCTGCTCAAGCCGGCGCTGTCGTCGGGCCAGCTCAAGTGCATCGGCGCGACCACCTTCACGGAATACCGCGGCATCTTCGAGAAAGACGCGGCACTGTCGCGCCGCTTCCAGAAGATCGACGTGGTGGAGCCGTCGGTCGACCAGACCGTGCAGATCCTGCGCGGCCTGAAGTCGCGCTTCGAGGAGCACCACGGCGTCAAGTACGCGGCGGCGGCGCTGACTGCCGCAGCCGAGCTGTCGGCCCGCTTCATCACCGACCGCCACCTGCCGGACAAGGCCATCGAYGTGATCGAYGAGGCWGGCGCCGCGCAGCGCATCCTGCCGAARTCCAAGCAGAAGAAGACCATCGGCAAGASCGARATCGAGGACATCGTTTCGCGCATCGCCCGCATCCCGCCGCAGAGCGTCAACCAGGACGACCGCAGCAAGCTGCAGACCCTGGACCGCGACCTGAAGTCGGTGGTGTTCGGCCAGGATCCCGCCATCGAGGCACTGGCTTCGGCCATCAAGATGTCGCGCGCTGGCCTGGGCAAGACCGACAAGCCGATCGGCTCCTTCCTGTTCTCGGGCCCGACCGGCGTCGGCAAGACCGAAGTCGCCAAGCAGCTCGCCTTCATCATGGGCATCGAGCTGCTGCGCTTCGACATGTCCGAATACATGGAGCGCCATGCGGTGAGCCGGCTGATCGGCGCGCCCCCGGGCTACGTCGGCTTCGACCAGGGCGGCCTGCTGACCGAGGCCGTCACCAAGAAGCCGCACTGCGTGCTGCTGCTGGACGAAATCGAGAAGGCGCATCCGGATATCTTCAATATCCTGCTGCAGGTGATGGACCATGGCGCGCTGACCGACAACAACGGTCGCCGAGCCGACTTCCGCAACGTGATCATCATCATGACCACCAATGCGGGAGCCGAGACCATGAACCGCGCCACCATCGGCTTCACCTCGTCGCGCGAGCAAGGCGACGAGATGGCCGACATCAAGCGCATGTTCACGCCGGAGTTCCGCAACCGCCTGGACGCCATGATCAGCTTCCGCTCGCTGGACGAGGAAATCATCCTGCGCGTGGTCGACAAGTTCCTGATGCAGCTCGAGGAACAGCTCCACGAGAAGAAGGTGGAAGCCAGCTTCAGCGAGAAACTGCGCAAGTTCCKGGCGAAGAAGGGCTTCGATCCGCTGATGGGTGCGCGGCCGATGCAGCGCCTGATCCAGGACCTGATCCGCAAGGCGCTGGCCGACGAACTGCTGTTCGGCAAGCTGGTTTCGGGCGGCAAGGTCGTGGTCGATCTCGACGAGCAGGACCAGATCAAGCTGGACTTCGCGGAGGCTGCGGCCGAACCGCCGGAACCGCCGGAGGCGCCGGAAAACGAGAAGGCAGAAGTCTGAGGCGTGTGGACGGCGGCCGGGCCGTCGTCTGCAATCCGTGCTATCCTCGGGCAAAATACAGGGCGGCAGCAATGCCGCCCTTTTTGTTATGGCCGGGTGCGACTGCCGCTGCAGCCGCGCGAGCCCGCCATTCGCCTGAGTACCCGATGTCCCGACCCGATTGCTCGCGGCTGCGCCGCCTGCTCCTCAAATCGCTGCCGCTGGGCGCGATGCCCCTGATTCCCGTGCCCGGCCTGGCCGCCGCCGGTGGCGAAGCCGCAATCGGCGGTGCCGGCCACCCGATCTCGATGGTGCTGCCTTTCCCCCCGGGCGGCAGCGTCGACATCGTCGCCCGCCAGCTCCAGCCTGGCCTCAAGAGCCTGCTGGGCCAGACCGTGGTGATCGACAACAAGCCAGGCGCGGGTGGCCTGATCGCATCCAGCACGGTGGCGCGCGCCAAGCCGGACGGCACCACCTTGCTGATGGCGTTCGATACCCACGCGATCAACCCGTTTGCCTACAAGCACCTGCCTTACGACACCTTCCGCGATTTCACGCCGATCTCGCAGCTGGTGCGCTTCCCTCTTGTGATTGCGGCCAATCCCTCGCTGCCCGCCTCCAATGTGAAGGAGTTGGTGCAGATGGCGCGCGAGAAGCCGGAGAGCATCCACTATGCGTCGTCGGGCATCGGCAGCCTGAACCAGCTGGCTGCGGAAGCCCTGGCGACGGAAGCCGGGGTGCGTTTCCTCCATGTTCCATACAAAGGGGGTGGCCCGGCGGTACAGGCCGTGCTGTCCAACGAAGTCGACGTCTTTTTCTCGAGCTATGCCGCCGTGCAGGCGCACGTGGCGGCCAAGACGGTCAAGCTGCTGGGCGTGACCGGCACCACGCGCCTGCGCCAGTTCCCGCAACTGCCCACCGTGAGCGAGCAGGGCTACCGTGGCTTCGAGGCCTATTCCTGGATCGGCGTGTTCGGCCCGGCCGGCTTGCCCGAGGCGACGGTGATGCGGCTGCACGATGCGCTGGTGCGCGCGCTGCGCCAGCAGCGCGTGATGGACGCGCTGGCCACGCAGGGGTTCGAGATCGTCGGTGGCAGCCCCGCCGAACTCGCCAGCCTGGTGCGGCACGAGCACGACAAATGGCAGGCCGTGGCGCGCAAGGCCAATATCCAGTTCGATTGATGACAGAGATTTGCAGAGAATTGCCGAGGCAGCGATGACGACGGAACCGCTAGACCATGCCGTGATGGTGTGCCCAGACCTCGATGCCGCGGCGCAGGCGTGGCGCGGGCTCGGCTTTACCTTGACGCCGCGCGGCTACCATACGCTCGGCTCGCAAAACCATTGCGTGATGCTGGGGAGCGACTATCTCGAATTGCTGCATGTCACGGCCCCCAGCCCCACGCGGCAGTATTACTGGGATGCCCAGCAAGCCGGCGGCGGATGCGCGGCGTTGTCCTGCAAGAGCGCCGACAGCTTCGAGGCCTCGGCGCAACTGCGTCGCGGCGGCTGGCACACCTCGGATCCGATCGAATTCTCGCGCCCGGTGCGCCTGGACGACGGCAGCGAGCATCCTGCCACGTTCCGCGTCACCGCCATCGACGACGCTCCCGGCGCCCGCTTTTTCTTGTGCGAGCACCGCACCCCGGAGTTGCTGTGGCGCCCCGAATGGACCACGCACGCCAACGGCGCCACCGGTATCGCCGCGATGTTCCTGGTGGTCGCGCCGGCGCTGGTGGAAGCGGCTGGCCGCGCCTATGCCGAACTCACCGGCGGCGAGATGACGCAGCTCAGCGATCACATCTGCAGCCTGGCGCTGGATGGCGCCACGCTGGTGGTGACCACGCCGCAGGCGCTGCCGGCCGCCACCGGCACGGAGCACGTCCGGCGCGCGGTGCCGGGCTATGCGGCCATCCGGCTGAGCACCGGCGACCTGGCCGCGGCTCGCGCGGGCTGGCGCGCCGCCGGCGTGGGCGCACTGGACCTGGGCCCCGAAGAAAGCCTGATACCGGCCTCGGTGGCCGGCGGCGTGGCGCTGCTGTTCGAACAGGCGCGCTGAGCGCGCCGGATCCCTGCCGGGGCGCTCAGGCGCCCTTGCCGGCGTGATGCACGCCGGTCGAGCCGAATCCGCCCGCGCCGCGCGCGGTGTCGGCGGAGAAATCTTCCACCGTCTTGAACACCGGCCGCAGCACCGGCACGAACATCATCTGCGCGATGCGCTCGCCCGGCTGGATCACGATCGGCTCGGTGCCGGGCGCGTTGCGGTTCCATACGCTGACCATGATCGGGCCCTGGTAGTCTGCATCGATCACACCGATGGAATTGCCCAGCACGAGTCCCTTCTTGTGGCCCAGCCCCGAGCGCGGCGCGATGGTGGCCGCCATATAGGGGTTGGCCATGTGCACGGCAAAGCCGGCCGGCACCAGTTGCGCCGGCGTGCCGGGCTCGATGGCCAGCGGCGCGTCCAGGCAGGCGTGCAGGTCGATCGCCGCCGCCATGTCGCTCTGGTAGGCGGGCAGGCCCCACTCGTGCAGGCGTGCGTCGAGCACCTTGATTTCGACGGTGGGGTTCGCTTCGATGGTCATGGCTGGTCGGTTCCGGAAAACTAAAAACGTTGGCAACCCGAGATGATAGCCGAGCGGACCCGGACGGCCACCGGACTCAGGCCGCCGGGAGCGCGAAGGCCTGCGCCAGCAGCTCGTAGGTGCGCAGCCGCGCCGCATAGCTCGCGGCCACGCTCAGCACCACCAGTTCATCGGCCTCGAAGCGCTCGCGCAGGTCCAGCATGCGCTGCGCCACCTGCTCCGGCGTGCCGCAAATGGTGCGCGGGCGCTCGCGCTCGACGATCAGGCGGTCGCGTTCCGTCAGTTCGTGCTGTGCGGCCTGCGCCAGCGAAGGGATCGGCGCGTTGACGCCATAGGCCATCTGCAGCCGGCGCAGGTCCACGGCGCGCTCCAGCTCCGCGGCCTCGGCTTCGGTGTCGGCGCAGATCACGAAGATCGCCGCCGCGCTGTACGGCCGCTCTTCATAGGCGGGCGCGAAATCCTCGCGGTAATGGCGCGCCACCGCGTGGCCCATATGCGGATTGATGAAATGGGCGAAGGCGAAACGCAGCCCCAGCCGGGCCGCCAGCGCGCCGCCGTAGTCGCTCGAACCCAGCACCCAGAGCTCGGGCCGGGTATCGATCTCCGGCTGCAGCACCACGCCCTCGGCGACATGTCCCGGCGGCACTTCGCCGCGCACCAGCCAGGACAGATCCTGCACCTGCTCGGCAAAGCGGTCGCCGCGGTTGTAGTCGCCCATCGCCACMGCCTGCGCGGTGCGCATGTCGCCGCCCGGYGCGCGGCCCACGCCSAGGTCGATGCGGCYGGGGAACAGGCCCTCCAGCATGCGGAATTGCTCTGCCACCTTGAAGGGACTGTAGTAGGGCAGCATCACGCCGCCCGAGCCCAGCCGGATCCGTTGCGTGACGCTGCCCAGGCGCGCCAGCATGACTTCCGGCGCGGGGTTGCACACGCCGCGCAGGCCGTGGTGCTCGGCGCACCAGTAGCGCGTGTAGCCGAGCGCATCGGCGGCCTGGGCCAGATCCACCGTGGCGGCCAGTGCATCGCGCGCGCTATGGCCCGCGATGACCGGGCTCTGGTCCAGCACCGAGAGGCGCAGCTTGGGTTTGCTTTCTGACATGGTCGGGGCTCGTGCGAGGGGGTTCAGCCGCGGGCGGGCAGGCGCTGGCCGATGGCCGCGACAAGGTCGCGCGCCAGCGTCAGCTTGTCGGCGCGCGGCAGGCGCGTCATGCCCTTGGCATCGAACAGCACGATCTCGTTGTCGTCCAGGCCAAAGGTGTGGTGGCCGATATTGCCTACCAGCAAGGGCACGTTCTTGCGCTGGCGCTTTTGTTCGCCGTACTGCTCGAGCTTCTCGCTCTCGGCGGCGAATCCCACGCAGTAGGGCGCGTCCGGCCGCGCGGCCACGGCGGCGAGGATGTCCGGGTTCTGCACGAATTGCAGCGTCGGCGTGTCGGTGTCGTTGGCTTTCTTGAGCTTCTGCGTGGCCACCTCGGCCGGGCGCCAGTCGGCCACGGCCGCCACGGCGATGAACACGTCGGCGGCGGGCAGGCTCGCCAGCACCGCGTCGTGCATCTGCTGGGCGCTTTCCACGTTGGTGCGCGCCACGCCGCGCGGCGTCGGCTGGGCGGTCGGGCCGGCCACCAGGATCACGTCGGCGCCGGCCTCGCGGGCCGCGCGCGCAATGGCGAAGCCCATCTTGCCGGACGAGCGGTTGGTGATGCCGCGCACCGGGTCGATGGCCTCGAAGGTGGGTCCGGCGGTGATCACCACGCGGCGCCCGGAAAGCGGCTTGGGCTGGAAGAATGCGACGATGTCCTCCACCAGCTCCGCCGGCTCCAGCATGCGGCCGTCGCCGACTTCGCCGCAGGCCTGGTCGCCACTGCCCGGGCCCAGCACCGTCACGCCGTCGGCGCGCAGCTGCGCGGCATTGCGCTGGGTCGCCGGTGCCGCCCACATCTGCCGGTTCATGGCGGGTGCCACCAGCAGCGGGCAGTCGCGCGCGATGCACAGCGTGGACAGCAGGTCGTCGCACAGGCCGTGGGCCAGCCGTGCAAGGAAATCGGTGGAGGCGGGCGCGATCACGATGGCGTCGGCTTCGCGCGAGAGGTCGATATGGGCCATGTTGTTGCCCACGCGCGCGTCCCATTGCGAGGTAAACACCGTGCGGCCGGACAGCGCCTGCATGGTGACCGGGGTGATGAACTGGGTGGCGGCCTCGGTCATGACCACCTGCACGGTGGCGCCGGCCTTGGTCAGCAGGCGGACCAGCTCGGCCGATTTATAGCAGGCGATGCCGCCGGTCATGCCAAGGACGAGATGCTTGCCTCGCAGATCCATGGATATGCTCTTTGCTCGAAGTTGTGATCCGGGTGCCGCGGCCGGGTTGCCCATCGATTGCATTCCGCCGCGCCGGAGAAACGTCAATAATACCGGCTTGCCCGCGTGCGCGTTGGCGGGCGCGCCGTCACCGGCGCTCCCGCCCCCGTTGCCGCCTCTGCCGAGCCACCTCGCCCCCGTTGCCGCCTCTGCCGAGCCACCT
>NZ_JBFTND010000009.1:0-60798 GCF_056397305.1 Cupriavidus sp. 05N40 | reverse complement strand
GTTCGTGGTCAGTCGTTTCTTGAGTGCGGTCTGCTCCGCGGTAGTCCAGGCGGGCGGCGTGCCAAACCAGTTCCTGGGGGACGCAGTGCTCGCGATCTTTGGCTTAAGCGGCGAGCCGTCCGCCGCTTGTCGTCAGGCGCTAAGCGCGGTGCCGCTGGTAGCATCCAGCATTGACGAACTCAACGTTGCGCTCGAGCAGCAGTTGCAGACCACGATCCGGTTTGGCATCGGATTGCACTGCGGCCGGGCGGTAATGGGACAGATTGGTTTTCGCGAGCATGTCGCATTCACTGCGATTGGCGACCCGTTGAACGTGGCCTCGCGACTTGAGCAGTTGACAAAAGAGCTTGCTTGCGAGGCGATCGTCTCAGAAGAGGTCTTTCTGCATGCCGGCGTATTGGCCGCCGACCTGCCGCAGCTGTCCGCACGCCTGCGAGGCCGCGATGACCCGGTGAGTGTCCGCGTGCTATCCAGGGCGGCGCAGATGCCTCGGGTCTGACTACGCGCTCTTCGGCACGGCCAGCCGTGACGCCGCCGTTTGGAAGAACGTGACCGTTCGGCACCCCGCACAGCAACCAAAGACAGCGGTTACCGTGCTGGGCGGCGGCACAACAGCAGCATTTCAGGCGTGAGCGCCTTCGGTGAACGGATCGCGCGGGTCCGTGACCCTCTCGCCGTCGGTGAAGACATCGAATTTGCCTGTCTTCGCGCCGTTCGTGAACGGATCGCGAGGCCCGGCAACGTGGGTATTGCAGTCGGCGCAGGTATTGTCGGTGCGACCGGCGAAGGCATAGGATTGGCCTGCGAAGGATGCCAGCGCGGCGGCAGCCAGCGGGATGAGGAATTTCATGACAATCTCCAGATGCGGTAAGTCCAGGGTCCGCGGCACAGAGCGTGTCGCCACGGAGGCTGTGCCTTGGTGCTGCACGACGCTCTGTCTCCGTGGCGATCCAGGATCCCTGCGGAACCGGTGCGCCGTGCACCAGTAGAACGCTGGCCGCGCCCGGTTTATTCCTGCTCGCCTTGCGTGGCTCGCAGCGCTTGAACAAAGGCATGCAGGTGCGCGGGCTCCGCATCGGTGATGGCCCAGAAGTTCATGCCGTCCTGGTGCCAGCGGGCAATCGCGTATCCGTCAGTGGAAAAGCTTGCCGCTGCCAATGCGCCGCTCGTTGCCGGCAGGATGTAGAGATCGATCGGATGGTTCTGGTAGCGGTAGATCAGTACGCCAACGGTGCGGCGGTCGATATAGTCCACCCGACCGCCTGCCAGCGGAAAACCCTGCGTCGCAAGGTCGATGACCGGCGGCGCATAGTCGAGCCGGCCGTTGAACCACGGCTTGACCGTGTGTTGGTCGGTCGATACAACATCGATCGGATGCTGCGACAACAGCGCGCGCACATGGCTCGATACGATCGCCTGCCTCAGTGCATCGGCCTGCGGCGGCTGCACCAGAATGAGCGTGCCGAACACCAGCGCCGAGGCCGCCACTCCGGCAAGGCCGCCACCGGCCCACGCCAGCACGCCGCTAGCGGAAAGCACGGGCCATGCGAAGCGGGCCATGCGGGGACGCGCCTCGCGCGGCAGCCCGGCCAGCACGCGCGCAGGCAGATGCGCCGGTGCACGGTGATAGAGCGATCCGTCATGCAGCATGCCGTGCAGCGAGTTTTCCATCGCATCATCATTCATGATTCGCTCCCGTCGAATGACCCCGCACCGGCACCGGCCGGGGCGCGATGCCGTCAATGCCGCCGCGCACCCTCGCCTGCTCGGCGCGCACCGCAGAGCAGAGCAGGTGACGTGCGCGCGCCAGGCGCGACATCACGGTGCCGATCGGAATGTCGGCAACCAGGGCGATATCGCGATAGCTCATGTCTTCGAGCTCCCGCAGGACAAGCACTTCGCGATAGACGACCGGCAACTGTTCGAGCGCGCGGTGCACCAGTTCCACATCGCCATGGCGCACCGCTAGCGTTTCGGGATTGCTGCCGATATCGTCGATCCACCCCGGCAATCGCTCGTCGCCATGCAGCGCTTCGTCGTACGGCGTGTTATCCGCTGCATTGTGCCGCCTGCGCCATTCGCTGAACCACGTGTTCCTGACGATGGCCAGCAGCCACGCGCGCGCATTGTCGCCGTGAAAGCCGTCAAAGAACCGGAACGCACGCAGGTAGGCATCCTGCACGATATCGTCCGCATCGCTTGCACTGCCGCTTAGCCAGCGCGCCAGGTTATAGGCCGCGTCCAGATGCGGCAACGCCACTTTTGCGAAGCGRCTGGACTTGTCGGTTGCGATCACGGTGCTCTCCGGTCCCAGGCCCATGTAAAACCGCCTGACACCGCGATTTATTCCCGACGCCGCGAAGTTTTTTCGGAGTTCATCCCTCTGGAATTGAACGCGGCGCCAGCGGCATGTGGGGCGGCAGAGTACGATGCAAACACGCGCTCTGCAGCTGCCGGCCGTCCGCCGCCAATCGTCATCGCAATGGTTTCTCAGATGGAAATGCAGTTCCAAGTCGAGTACCGGAAAGCCTGCTCTCGGACAGATGGCTCGACAAAGCGAGCAATGGCATACGCACATGCTGCTTTCTCCACCTGCGACACATCGCGATGTCCCGGCTGGCGGATAACTCGAAGGCTGGTTGAAAACGCGAATAAGAATGGTTATCCTGAGCCTCGTATTTATAACAGTTGATTTTTCCAAGATGGCTCATTAGCCTCGACAAGGCGGGTCATCTCGCCACTGGCAAAAAACAGCTTCGAGGTTAGTGGCAGTGGTCTGCTACGTCCCGTCAAAGAGGACTGATATTCGTATCATGAGATATCTCGGTTCCATCACCGCTCTTATCGGTTTGCTGGCTGCGCTTGGGCTCGTCTGGCACGAAGACCCTACCGAGGTGTTCTCATTGATGCGCACAGCGGGAGGCGGGTTGATTCTCGCCGGGCTTGTGCATTGGCTTCCCATGCTGTGCAACGCGTGCGATTGGAGAACGCTGGTTCTGGAAGCGAAACGCCCGGGGATTGGCTCGATGTTGCGCCTTGTCTGGATTCGAGAGTCTGTGAACAGCTTGCTGCCAGTTGCACGTGTGGGAGGCGAGATTGTTTCCTTCCGCCTGATGCGGCAATGGGGACTGCGGTCGTCGACCGCATCGGCAAGCCTGATCGTGGATATGCAACTCACCTTGATCAGCCAGCTGATATTTACGATGGTCGGAATCGGCTTCCTGCTGACGGCGCATTCCGACTCGAAAGCCTTCCAGCTCGCCGGCAATCTCGCCTGGGGCGTGGTGGTGCTTCTGCCGCTGCTTGTGTTGTTTGCATTGGTGCAGCACGCAAGCCCGTTTGAACGGCTCGGCCGTGTGCTCAGCAAGATTACCAGCGGGAAAATTGCTGCGCTGACAGGTCAGCCAGCAAGGATCGATCAGTCGATCAAGCTGATCTGGCGCCGCCGGCCGATCATTTTCCGCTTTCTATTCTTCTGGCAGCCGCTCCAGTACATATCGACCGCGCTGGAGCTTTGGCTGGCGCTGCATTTCCTTGGGGCACAGGTAAGCGTTGTGGACGCCGTGGTGCTCGAAGCTCTGATTCACGCACTCAGTAGCGCAGCCTTTTTTGTACCTGCGGCGCTCGGGGTTCAGGAAGGGGGATTTGTCGTGATTGGTACCGCACTGGGTATTGATCCCGCGACCTGCATTGCCCTGGCGGGTGCACGCCGCATCCGGGACCTGATCATCTTCCTCCCGGGGCTGCTTGCCTGGCAAATATCTGAAACGCGCGGCCGCGCCAGTCGGCTTCGCCCGTGAATCGCGGTTGGCGTTGCATGCCGGCGTGCGGCTGCGGATCGGTGATGCGGAGGCATTCCGCTTTTTAAAGGTTCCTGGGAACGCGGCGCGTCACCAGACATCGATGTCGATTTCCGCGAAGAGCCGATCCAGAATAAATTCGCCGTCACGCCGAAAAGACCATCCGTCGCCTGCTCCAGCGCCAGGCGGACCGCGGTGCCGCGGGGATTCCATTTCYCACGCGAGCCAATGCTTCCAAGTGGCAACCGTCGTCGTCGCTCTCCGATTTCCACTAGTGGTGCGGCGACTATCCGAGTCGCAGAACTGTCTTGCAATTCCTAATGCCTTTTCCTACGCTGGGCCGTACCGGGGGAATCATATCTGGCAATAAAATGGAGTTAATAATATGCGCAACCGAATCCTCTTGTGCGTGGCCCTGTCGACGCTTAGCGTCACGTTCAGTAGCTTCGCACAGTCCCCACCAAGCCCAGCACCGCGCCAGCCGCCCATATCCCAAGCACATCGCGAAAATGTCGATTCACGGCTTCCTTTGTTCTTGGCAAGTACAATCAAGCGAGGTCCATTTTCGACAGTGACCGCAGACAGTTGCAAACAGGAGAACGAACTGTGCGGCAAGGACAACAATTGCTGCAATGGACTAAAGTGCGATGGTAGCCTTTGCCAGAAATAATAAATAATCCGCCCGCATAGGTTGTGCGGGTACCTCAATAGACACTTAATCGAGCTGATCGAAGCTTCGTTACCGCAATCGGTGATAAAGCCCTGCAAACGTGTTTGGTTTGCAGGGCTTACTTCTTTCAAGCTCTCGAACGGACTGCACGCGTTTTGCGAGACCGGCGAATGCTAGGGCCGGGTGTTGGCGGGAAGGACGGAATTCCGGTTCTGCTGTTTTGACGGTTTTGCTGCCTGCTGCTTGCCTTGGCTTGAGGTCTTCGCCGTCGCGCTGAAAGTCGCGCCGAGGCAGAAGCAAAATACGGTAGCCAGCAGCATGGGAAGGACACGCATTTCCCTGGTCATGACAATCTCCTCTTCTGTGGCCGGTACGCCTCGCGCGCACCGGCCGATGGTGAATTCAGATTCAGACGCCTTCGGCCGGCGTCAGCGAGGCTGCATGGGGCCCGCCCTTACGTCCGCGATGGCGATTGACCCAAGCAAATACCACGGGCAGCACCAGTAGCGTCAGCAGCGTGGTGGTCACCATGCCGCCCACGATCACCAGCGCCAGCGGGCGTTGCGCTTCCGATCCGATGCCGTGCGAAAGCGCCGCTGGCAGCAGGCCCAGGCCGGCCAGCATGGCGGTCATCACCACCGGACGCAGGCGCAGCGCCGCGCCTTCAACCACGGCTTCGTGCAAATCTTCGGACTGCGCCAGCCGGTTGACGTAGGAGATCAGGATCACGCCGTCCTGGATCGCAATGCCAAACAGCGACAGGAAGCCGATGCCCGCCGAGATCGACAGGGTTTCGCCGGCGATATGCAGTGACAGCAAACCTCCAATTGCCGCGAATGGCACGTTCAGCACTACCATCAGCGCATCCTTGAAGTTGCCGAAGGTGCTGTACAGCAGCAGGAAGATCACCAGGATGGTCAGCGGCACGATCACGGCCAGCTTCTTCTGCGCAATCTTCATCTGGTTGAACTGTCCGTCCCAGAAGATGCTGTAGCCTGCCGGCAGTGTCACCGCCTTGTTCACTCTTTCCTGCGCCTCGGCCACCGCGCTGCCCAGGTCACGCCCGCGCACGCCGAACTTGATGGCGATGTAGCGCTTGCCGGTTTCACGGTAGACGAAGAACGGGCCATCCGTGGCTTCCACCTTGGCCACCATCGACAGCGGTATGCGCTGACCGTCAGGCGTATCCACCAGGAGGCGCCCGATGACATCCGGGTTGTTGCGCGCCTGGTCATGCAGCCGCACCGACAGCCCGAAAGTCTTCTCGCCTTCCAGAATGTTGGTCACCGCATCGCCGCCGATGGCGAACTGCACCGCCGACTGGATGTCGTTGACGTTCATGCCGAAGCGTGCACTTTTCTCGCGGTCAACCGTGATGTTCAGCGTGGGCTGGCCCAGTTCCTTGAAGATGCCGACGTCGGCCAGTCCCGGTACCTTCTTCAGGATCGACTCGACTTCCCTGGCCTTGTCCTGCAGCGTCACCAGGTCGGAGCCGTAGATCTTCACTGAGTTCTCGCCCTTGACCCCGGACAGCGCCTCGTTCACATTGTCCTGGATGTACTGCGAGAAGTTGTACTCGATGCCTGGGATGCGATTCAGGTGCTGGCTCAGCCGTTCCACCACCTGCTGCTTGGTGGCGCCTTTGGGCCAGTCGGCAGGTGGCTTGAAGTAGAGCGCGTATTCCTGGTTGAACACGCCGGTGGAATCTGTGCCGTCATCCGGGCGTCCGATCTGTACCGACACGGTTTTCACCTCAGGCTGATCGCGGAAGAAGCCGCGGAGGTCGCGCGCGATGGAAGCCGAGTAGTCGAGGTCAACGGTGTTGGGCAGCGTGATGCGCAGCCACAGATTGTTTTCCTCCAGCGTGGGCAGGAACTCCGTGCCGAGATAGCGCGAACTGTACAGCGTGCCGGCCAGGCCGACGAAGGCGGCCAGGAAGACCAGGCCGGGCTTTCTCAACAGCTTGCGCAGCAGGGGCTTGTAGCCGCTCAGGATCACCGCGATAAACTTCGGCGAATGCGGCCGCAGCGATCCACGGAATACGAAGGACGTCACCGCCGGCACGAAAGTCAACGCGAGCACGATCGACGCCAACAGCGCGAAGCCCATGGTGAATGCCATCGGCTTGAAGATGATCCCCTCCACCCCGCCCATGAAGAACAACGGCGAATAGGCCACGATGATGATGCCGGTGGAGAAGATCATGGCGCGCTGGACTTCGCTGGTGGCCTTGACGATGCCGTCCGCGACATTGCTCTCGCCCTCCTCCAGGTGGCGCATGATGTTCTCCATGACGATCACCGCGGCATCCACGATCAACCCGAAGTCGATTGCCCCCAGCGAGATCAGATTGGCCGGCACCTTGAAGTGGTCCATATTGATGAAGGACACGCACAAGGCCAGTGGGATCACCGCCGCCACCACCGCCGCAGCGCGGAAGCTGCCGAGGAAGATGAACAGCACGATCAGCACCAGCGAGATGCCGACGAACAGCGCGTGTTCGACGGTCCCCATGGTGATGTCGAGCAGGTTCTGCCGGTCATAGAAGGTCTTGACCTGGATATTCTTCGGCAGCACGTTCTGGTTGATCTCGGCAATCTTGTCGCGCACGCGTGCCAGCACCTCGGTGGCATTCTCGTCGCGCTTCATCAGCACGATGCCTTCGACGATATCGTCGTGCTGGTCGAACTGCACCATGCCCAGGCGCGGGGTGTTGCCCACCCGGACCACGGCGATATCGCGCACGCGCACCGGAACGCCCTGGGATACGGAGACGGTAACGTTGCGGATATCGTCGAGCGTTTGCAGCAGGCCCACGCCACGCACCACGAACTGCTGCTCGCCGGACTTCATCAGGCCACCGCCGGTATTGGCGTTGGCGTTGGAAACCGCATCCACCACCTGCTTGAGCGAGAGTCCGTAGGCCTGCAGCTTCTCGGGCGTTGGCACGATCTGGTACTGCTTGACCATGCCGCCGAACGCTGTGATGTCGGCCACGCCAGGAACGTGCTTGATCTCCTTGTAGACGCTGTAGTCCTGGTAGGTCTTTAGCGTGGTCACGTCAACGCCGTTGGCCTCGATCCGGTAGCGCAGGATCTCGCCGGTGGCGTCGCCGTCCGGCGACAGGTTGGGTTGAACGCCAGTTGGCAGGTTGGCCTGCGACAGGTAGGTGACGAAGTTCTGGCGCGCCTTGAAGTTGTCCACGCCCTCCTTGAACTTGACGGTCACCACCGACAGCCCGAACAGCGAAACCGAGCGGAAGGACTGCACGTCGGGCACGCTGGCCAGTGCGTTCTCCACAGGGATCGTAATCTGCTGCTCTACCTCGACTGTACTGCGTCCGGGCCACTGCGTAATGGCTTGCACCGTCACCGGCGCCACGCCGGGATACGCTTGCAGCGGCAGCCGCAAGAAGCTCAGCACGCCGGCCGCCAGCAGGCCAAGGGCCAGGAAGACGATAACCAGGCGCCGCTTGAGGACGCTTCTAATGGGCGAGAAGACCATCTCAGTCCTCCTGCTTGAGCAGCATTTCGTTGAGCAGCATGCCGCCCTGCGTCACCACTCGCACGGACGCGCCCGCCGGCACGCCGTCGGTGACCTGGAAGGTGCCGTCGCTCAGCGGTGTGCCTTGCACGGGCACGCGCTCGATGTGCCTGTCGTCAGGCTGGAGCATCAAGTAGAGCTTGCCCTGGTCCTTGACAATGGCCGATTGCGGCACCACCAGGGCTTGGGTGCTGCCGGTGACGATGCGCGCTGTGGCATACATCTCGGGCTTCAGCGTGCCGTCCGGGTTGGGCACGTCGCAACGCACCTGCAGGGTATGGGTGTCGGCGTCGACATTGGGCGCGATAAAGCTGACACGCCCTCGGTAGTGCCGTCCTGGATAGGCCGGGGTTTCAATCTCGATGGTCTGGCCCAGGCGTACATTCTTGATATCGTTTTCGTAGAGATTGCCAGTGAACCAGATCGAACGCGTGTCGATGACGCTCATCAGCGAATCGCCGACATTGAGATAGGAGCCCGGATCCATGTCGCGCTTGACGATGGTGCCTCCGATCGGCGCGCGGACGGTCAAGGTGTCGGAAACGGTGCCCCGCTCGCGGATGCGCGCGATGTCCTCGGCGGACGCGCCCAGCACACGCAGCTTGTTCTCGGACGACTGCATGGTCAGCTTGGCATCATCCACCAACTCCTTCAGGTCACTGTTGCTCAAGGTGTGATAGGCGTTGTGCGAAAGCAGGAACTCATTTTGCGCAGCGATGTATTCGGGCGAGTACAGCTCGGCGAGTGGTTGACCGGCATGGACTACGGCGCCCTCGAACACAAGGATGCGCTCCACGCGGCCGGCCACGCGCGCGGACGCCAGCTTGGCTTGCTGCACGTTGTAGGCCAGCTTGCCGGGCGTGGGCGTGTCGATCGTCACGGCTTGCGGGCTGAACACCACGGACTTGACCGCCTTTGGGTCGAAGCCGCCATCAGGCAGCTTTAGCAGCGATGGCACGGGGCGCGGCCTGGCGGCCTCGGGGTTGGCGTAGGACGAGGCAGCCTGCACCGACTCGACCGCCTTGCCACGCTGGTCGGGCTGCTGCATTTGGGCCCAGTTTCTTCCGCCCCAGATGCCGGCGGTGAGGACTACCACGAAGCCGGCGCTAATCATTAGATTCTTGTTCATAGGTTCCAGGCCCGACGGCCTTCAGAATTTGTCCCGGCCCACCGCGGCGGCGAGCGTGTAGTAGGCTTGGCGTGCTTCGGACTCGGCTTGTGTTACTGCGAGTTCGGCATTCTTGAGCGCGGAGCTCGCAGTGAGCAGGTCGGTGAAGACGGCATTGTTATTGGCGTAGTTGGTGAAGGCCATCTTGTATGCTGTCAGGGCTTCAGGCAGTTGCCGCTGGCGCAGGAACTYGGCCTGGTTCACCGACTGCCGCAGGTTGTTGTGCGCGGTGTCCACCGCCAGCAGGGTCTGCTGACTTACCGACTGTTGATTGGCGTCGGACGCCACCTTGTTGGCCACGGCCTCATCCACGCCATATTTCTCCTTGGTGAAGAAGAACAGCGGAATGATGACGTCGAACTCGATGCCGTAGCTGGCCGGCTTGAAGCCCAGTGGCGGGTTGTTGCCGTTGAAGGTGCCAACGATCTGGAAGTCGGGCAGATAGGCCTTGCGGGCCAGGCGCACGCCTTTCTCGGCCGCTTCCACCTGGAAGCGCGAGGCACGGATATTGGGATGCTCCCGCAGCGCCATATCCTCCAGTTCGGGCAAAGGCGTGGGCGGCAAGCGTGCTGCGCTGGCGTCCTGGCGCAATTCGAGCGGAAACTCGGGATTCTTGCCGATCAGCGTGTTGATGGTCTTGAGTGCGTTGTCGTACTGGCGTTCCAGGCCAAAGGTGTCGTTCTGCGCGCTGCTTTGGGCCACCTGTGCATTCAGATAGTCGACATAGCCCGCCGCATTGTTGGCGTAGCGGATGCGTGCCACCTGCTTGACCTGCTCCAGCCGCTTGAGATTGAGGTGCAACACATCGAGTTGTGCCTTCTGCGCCAGCGCCTGGAAGTAGGTCGTGCTTAGCTGCGCATAGAGTTGCAGGTACAGCGCGTCGCGCTGCGCGTCGATGGACTCTGCCTGCGTGTTGGCGATATCGGCGGCCAGTGCCTTCTTGCCCGGAAAGGGGATGGACTGCGTGAGCGTATAGCTAAAGGTCTCGGCGCGCGCCAGCGCCAGCGGACTGTTCTTGGGCAGGTTGCTCCAGATGAACCCCACCTGCGGATTGTTGGGGGCGGCGATCTGCGGCACTGTGGCCTTCGCTGCCATATACAGCGAGCGAGCCTGGATCAGTTGCGGGTTGCTGGCGCGCAACTCTTCCGACAACTCCCACAAGGAGAACCCCGGTCCGACGAGACCCTTCGTCTTTTCTTCCTCACTGACCGTCGTGGCCGGAGAAGTCTCGGACGCGTCAGGYGCGCGCGTCCCCGGGACTGACCGGTCCCATCCAGTGGCTGGCGTGCTGCTGGCTGGCACTGGCTTCGTCGCTGCCGGCACGAGCGGCACTGGATTGGTGTCTCCACTCAGCTCGACACAAAACGCAACCCTGGAAGCACACACCAGAAATACGGCTGCACCAACYTTTATTTTAGTTGGTTTCTTATACATAAAACGCTCCCTACATATAGTCTGCGCATTTATGACAGGGGCATCTTACAAAGAGCTTTCCAATCCATTGCAGGGAGCTTTCTGTTGCCCCGGAATTTCCCTAATGCGTCGAGCTTCACTCGCTTAGGCGTAAGCTACCCCTGACCATTTTCAAGCGATGACGGAATCTAATTAAATTGACAGAGAATTGCGTCAATAGTCCGCGGTAAAAATGACCGAAACGATCCGTGTCTGGTGGGGAGGTGCCGCAAGAGACTAGCGTGTTTRAAAGAATTATCTTTCAAGCACAAGGGATGACCCTGTCGCACATACGTTGCGGTCCTTCGTTACGTTGGCGCCCGCTTGCTCTCGCCATTCGTAGTCGGCGCAATGATCGTGTATGAACGGTAGTACTACCTGCGCACCAACGTGTTCGTGACATCGGGTGCAGTAGCGGGCTTGGCCACCGGCCGGAGACCACGACGACGCCTTTCTTATTGTCCTGCTACTTGTTTGCGAGGCTACGCGCCCGCTCACATAGCGGGCAGACCCGCATTAACAAGGGCCCGTTGTCCGCGCCGCCTTGAAACGCGCCTTCGTCCCTTGCCAAAGCACACCTGCAGCCCTGCGACGGGAAGACTGGGCTTTCCAGCGCGCTGGACGGTGCCACCGCATAGCGCACGCCAAGCTGCACGCGGCGCTCCCAGGTTCCGGTGGGATCCAACGCAAGCAACCACAAGCGCGTCTGCAACGACCAGTTCAATACCGTTTCGTGCGCGATGTCGAGTTGCCTTGCACATGCGGCAACCGAAATGGGCTTCGACAGGAGGTGGAAATACGTCCACACCTTATCCGGCGATTTAAGCCTGGCCATCGGAGTGCCGGTCAATCGATTAAATCGGCGTTGACAGTGATGACAGAAGAACTGTGGCAACCCACTGGTATCCACGCCGTCATAGCGAGTTAAACCGGCATTGCAACGCGGACAACGCGGGGAACGACGACTGCGCGTATGCAGCTTGCGCCAAGCCGATTGCAGGAATGCTGTTAAAGCGCGGTCGCCTCCATCAGGATCATGGGATAGCCGAATGTGCAGTAGCGCCGCAGCGTGACAGGGAATGCTCGGGTAAAGCACGTCTGGCGTGCTCGTCGGTACGACAGCGTGAGAATCCGCAAAAGCTGGATGCGCGGGTTGCAGCCTTGGAAATCGACCCATAGGACGAGCAGGATTTGGAGACGCGCCATGCAAGCGATTGAGCGTGCCACCGGCAAAGAAAGCTTGTGCGACCTGGCCGGCCAGCCTCCAGAAGACGTTGCCCGCGGGGAACAACTCTGAGTGGCGGCAGGAGAGGTCTGGGCTGGCGGCGGCTCGGGCGTGTAGCCGTCAACCGTCGTAGCGGCCGGCGTCTTGAAATCGGCTGCGACCGCGCACGCCGCCACCGCCCCTGCGACTGCTCGGGATGGAACTGCGTTCAAGACTGCGTTCAGCTTGCGGCCGGAGGTCGGCATGGAGCGCCCGTATTTCTTCAGCGGTGGAATTGCTGCGATTGTATGCACGAACAGCTTGGCGGCAAACTGTGATTGATCACAGTGGACCTGCGCTCCCAGCCTGGCCGGAGGTTGATGGCGATGGGCACTGTGTGGCCTGCGCTCGATGAGCACCTTGGCCTCGGGCTACACGGGGCGGAAGCCCGTGACGCAAAGGTTGAAACAAGCACGGCATGGTCAAGGCGAGGCGTGACAGTGGCACCGCCCTTAAGAGTTTCTTAAGCCAMCGCGCCCTATCCTTGTCGCATCGCCAGACTCGCAGGATCCCGATGCCGACGCTGCTCGCCCTCAATCTCACGCTGTTCCAGCACCTGAACGCCCCGGCAGGGCTTGCGGGCGCCGGGCTTTGGATTGCCGCCTTTCTGGCCGAGGCGCTGGTCGCCGCCGGGCCGCTGGTGCTGGCCGCCGGCTGGCTGCGCGGGCGGCCAGGCGAGCGCCAGGCCGTGATCGGCGCGCTGGCCGCGGCGGCGCTGGGCGCTGTGTGCGCCGCCGCGCTCGGCGCGCTGCTGCCGATGCCGCGCCCGTTCATGGCGGGTATCGGCCATACCTACCTGGCGCATGCCGCCGACGCCTCGTTCCCGAGCGACCACGTCACGCTGCTGGCCACGCTCGGCTTCGTCCTGGTCCGCGCGCGCAGCGCCGGCTTGCGCGTGAGCGGAGCCGGCCTGCTGGCGGCCGCGGCCGCCACGGGCTGGGCGCGTGTCTACCTCGGCGTACACTTTCCGCTGGACATCGCCGGCGCGTTCGCGCTGGCGGCGTGTTGCGCGGCCATCGCGGCGGGCGCGTCCACCCGCCCGCTGCTTGCCACGCTCACGGCGCGTGCCGAGCAGCTTTACCGATACGTACTGGCCAGACCGATCGCGCGCGGATGGCTCAACCCATGACACTGGGAGACCCGATGGCGCCCGTTGCGCAGCGTGCCGCCGGCAATGGCGTGCCCTCCCCTGTGTTTGCCGTGCCTCCCGCGGCCGCCAGCCTGGTCGTCAGTGGGGTGGTAGGCGTCGGGCGCGGGCCGTTCAGCCTTGCCGTGGAGCCTGGCCGCTGCGTGGTGCTGTCCGGCGCTTCCGGCGCGGGCAAGAGCCTGCTGTTGCGCATGATCGCCGACCTCGACCCCAATCGCGGCGATGTCAGGCTGGGCCTGGTGCCGCGCGAAAGCATGRGCGCGCCGGCCTGGCGGCGCCAGGTCATGTACGTGGCGGCGGAGTCCGGGTGGTGGGGCGACGACGTGCTCGACCACATGGAAGATGCGGCGGCGGCACAGGCACTGCTGGCCCGCCTGCACCTGCCGCCGGACATCCTGCAGGCCGCCACGGCGCGCCTGTCCACCGGCGAGCGGCAGCGCCTGGCCCTGATCCGCGCGCTGGTGCGCCGGCCGCGCTTCCTGCTGCTTGACGAGCCGACCTCGGCGCTGGACGCCACCGCCACGCTCGCCGTGGAAGCCCTGCTTGACGATTGCAAGGCGCAGGGACTCGGGCTGCTGGTGGTGTCGCACAATCCCGCCCAGGTCGCGCGGCTGCAAGACCGCCACTACCGCCTCGGCGCCACCGGGCTGGAGGCGGTGCCGACATGACCCCGATCCCGCTCTCGGCCTACGATCTGGCGCTGGCCAGCCTGCTTGTGCTCGGCGGCGCCGGGGCATCGCTGGCCATGTCGCTGGGCGTGCACCGGAGCCTGCTCTGGGCCGCCGGCCGCATGGTAGTGCAGTTGCTGCTGGTCGGCCTGGTGCTGCGCACGGTGTTCGGCCTGTCCTCGCCGCTGGCGACCGCGCTGACCGTGACGGCCATGATCGCGGCCGCCGCGCGCGAGGTAGGCAGCCGGCAGGAGCGGCGCCTGGCGGGCCCCTGGCATGCGCTGATCGGCGCCGCCGCCGTGAGCCTGCCCACTCTGGTGGTGACCGTGCTGGCGCTGACCACGGCGTTGCGCCCCACGCCCTGGTACGACGCCCGCCATGCCATCCCGCTGGCCGGCATCATCCTCGGCAACGTCATGAACGCCGCCAGCCTGGCGCTCAACGGCGCCTTTACCGCCGTCTGGCATCAGCGCGCGGCGATCGATGCGCGCCTGGCGCTGGGCGACGACCGCCATGCCGCGCTGCGCGTGATCGTGCGCCAGGCGGTGCGCAGCGGTATGCTGCCCACCATGAACACCATGGCCGCGGCCGGCATCATCACCATGCCCGGCATCATGACCGGCCAGATCCTGGCCGGCATGGACCCGATCGCCGCGGCGCGCTACCAGATCCTGCTGATGTTCCTGCTCGCCGGGGGCAGCATGCTCGGCGTGATCCTGGCCGCCACGCTGGCGGTGCGGCGCCTGACCGACCACCGCCAGCGCCTGCGCCTGGACCGGCTGCAGCGGCGCTGACGGCGACCCATCAACGTACAAAGGACCCCTGCCATGCGCCTGCTGCTGGTGGAAGACGACCCGATGATCGGCGAAAGCGTGGAGGAAGGCCTGCGGGCCGAAGGCTATGCGGTTGACTGGGTCAGGGACGGACGCCTGGCCGATGCCGCGCTGGCCGCCAATGCCCCCGGCACCTACGACGCCATGCTGCTCGACCTGGGCCTGCCCGGGCGCTCCGGCGAAGACGTGCTGCGGCAACTGCGCGCGCGCGGGCTGGCGCTGCCAGTGCTGATCCTGACCGCGCGCGACGCCACCGCGGACCGCGTGCGCGGACTCGACGCCGGGGCCGACGACTACCTCGTCAAGCCGTTCGATCTAGACGAACTGTTTGCCCGCATCCGCGCGCTGCTGCGCCGCAGCGCCGGGCGCATCAGCAGCGAGCTGGCCCATGGCCGCGTGCGCCTGGACCCGGCCACGCGGGAGGTACGCTGCGCGGGCGAGATCGTCGCGCTGTCGATGCGCGAGTTCATGGTGCTGCAGGCCCTGATGGAACAGCCCGGCCATGTGGTCTCCCATGAGCGCCTGCGCGAAGCCGTCTACAACATGAACGAGGAAATCAGCAGCAATGCGGTGGAAGTCCATATCCACGCGCTGCGCAAGAAGCTCGGCGCGGACTTCATCCGCAACGTGCGCGGTGTCGGCTACAAGCTGGGAGGCTCGGCATGAGGACGATCCGTGCCCAGTTGCTGGCCGGCCTGCTCGGGGCGATGCTCATGTGCGCCCTGGTGGCGGGCGCGGGCGCATACTTCAAGGTAAGGCGAGAAGCCAGCGAGGTCTTCGATGCGCAACTGGAGCAGGCAGCGCGCATACTGCCGCCACACCTGGCGAGCGAAACCACGCCGCCGCTGGGCGACCACGAACTGGACGAGGAGATCGTGGTACAGGCCTGGGACGTACAGGGCCGCCAGGTCTACGCCTCGCATCCGATCTCGCTGCCGCGCGCGGACCYGCCGGGCTTCCATGACCTGCGCGCGCAAGGCCGCGAATGGCGCATCTACGGCGCGCACGTCGGCGAGCGCTATGTGCAGGCCGCGCAATCGCTGGTGTTTCGCCGCAAGCTGGCGGCCTCGCTCGCGCTTGGCGCACTGCTGCCCATTGTGGTGCTGGTCCCGGTGCTTGGCCTGCTGATCCACTTCGTGGTGCGGCGCTCGCTGCGCCCGGTGGAGGAGATCGCGCGCGCGGTCGGCAGCCGCTCGGCCGACAGCCTGGCGCCGCTCGACGACAGCGGCCCGCCTGAACTGGTGCCGGTGGTGGAAGCGCTCAACGCCCTGCTCGACCGGCTCAGGCAATCGATGGACACCCAGCGTGCGTTCGTCGCCGATGCCGCGCATGAGTTGCGCACACCGCTCACGGCGCTCAAGCTGCAGTTGCAGCTCGCCCTGCGCGCCGACAGCGCTGACAAGCAGAAGCTGGCGCTGGCCAAGCTGGGCGACCGCCTGGACCGCACCACCCACCTGGTGGCGCAGCTGCTGACGCTGGCGCGCAGCGAGGACAGTACCTCCGCGGCCCAGTCGCTGGTCGGCGACGTGCGCCTGCACGACGTGGCCGTGCAGGTGGTACGGGAGCTGCTGCCCATGGCCGAAGCCAGGGAGGTGGACCTGGGCCTGGAAGCCCGCGACCCCGAATGCCGGGTGCGCGGCGTGGCCGGCGATCTGTTCATCCTGCTGCGCAACCTGGCCGACAACGCGATCCGCTACGCCGGCGCCGGCGGCCGGGTCGACCTGCGCATCGAGCTGGCCGATGGCGCGCCCGTGCTGGCCGTGACCGATACCGGCCCGGGCATCGCGCCGGCCGAGCGCGACAATGTGTTCCGGCGCTTTCACCGCGGCAATGCCAGCGACGCGCACGGCAGCGGGCTGGGCCTGGCGATCGTGCAGAACATTGCCACGCGCCATGGCGCCACGGTGCGGCTGGAAGACGGCCCGGCGGGCCGCGGCCTCACCGTGGCCGTGGTGTTTCCGGCGCAGGGCAGCGCATGAGCGATCACAAGCATCCGATGCAAGACCGATCTCCCACTCGCGTTCACACCGAGGTTCACCCCGAAGATCACGCCAACGCGCAACCCCGCGGACCCGAGTGGCTTGCCCGGCCGGTGGCGGGCCTGCCGGCCGGCATCTGGCTGCTGGCAGGCCTGGCGGTGCTGCTGCTGTGGTTCGGCACGCTCGGCGCCCGCCACCTGCTCAGCTCCGACGAGGGCCGCTATGCCGAGATCTCCCGCGAGATGTTCGCCACCGGCGACTGGGTCACGATCCGCTACAACGCGCTGAAGTACTTCGAGAAGCCGCCGTTCCACATGTGGGTCACGGCGCTGTCGTACACGCTGTTCGGCGTGGGCGACTGGCAGGCGCGCCTGTGCGTGGCGCTGTCGGGCATGGTGGGGCTGGTGGCGTCGATGTTCGCGGCGGCCCGCTGGTACGGCAAGCGCGCGGGCCTGCTGACCGGCCTGGTGCTGGTGGCCGCGCCGATGTGGAGCGTGGCGGCGCATTTCAATTCGCTGGACATGACGCTGTCCGGCGCCATGGCCTGCGTGCTGGCCTTCATGCTGGTGGCCCAGCATCCCGCGGCCACGCCGGCGGCGCGCCGCTACTGGATGTGGGCATGCTGGGTGGCGATGGGCGTGGCCATCCTCAGCAAGGGGCTGGTGGGCATCGCGCTGCCCGGGCTGGTGCTGGTGGTCTACACGCTGATTTCGCGCGACGTCGCCCTGTGGAAGCGTCTGCATCTCCTGACTGGCATCGCCTTGATGCTGGCGGTCACCGTGCCGTGGTTCTGGCTGGTATCGGCGCGCAATCCCGAGTTCCCGCACTTTTTCTTCATCCACGAACACTGGCAGCGCTATACCTCAACCGTGCATTCGCGCGGCGGGCCGGTCTRGTATTTCGTGCCGCTGCTGGTGGCGGGATTCCTGCCCTGGCTCGGGCTGGCGCCGCGCATGTGGGCGGTGCTGCGCGACGACCGCGCGGCGGCGCGCACGGCGACGTCACGGCAGTTCCGCCCGCCGCTGCTGCTGGCGGCCTGGGCCGGCGCGATCTTCGTCTTCTTCAGCCTGTCGGGCTCCAAGCTGCCCGGCTACATCGTGCCGGTCTTCCCCGCCCTGGGCATGCTGGCCGCCATTGCGCTCGAGCGCATCGACGACCGCGGCTGGCGCCGCCAGGTCAGCGGCATGATGGCGATCATGGTGGTCGGCCTGCTGGCCAGCCCGGTAGTGGCCACGCTGCATTCCAACCACACGGCCAACGCCGACTACCGCCGCTACGCGGTCTGGGTGGCGGCCGCGTTCGTCGTGATGCTGGCAGGGCTGTGGCCCGCCCGCCGGCTCCTGCGCACCCATGGCCGGATGGCCAGCATGCTGGTGTACTCGCTCGCCTTGTTCGCCGGATTTACCACGGCGCTGCTCGGGCACGAATCGATCGGTGGCCCGGCCTCCGGCGCGAACCTCGTGCCGGCGATCCGGGCCGTGCTCACCGACGACATGCCGATCTACGGCGTACGCACGCTGGATCACACGCTGCCGTTCTACCTGCGCCATGCCACCGTGATGGTGGAGCACCCGGACGAACTGGAGTTCGGCACGCAGCAGGAGCCGGAAAAATGGCTGCCGACACTCGATGCCTTCATCGCAAAATGGCAGGATGGCCAGCATGCCGTGGCGATCATGTCGCCCGAAACCTACCGCCTGCTGCAAGAGCGGAAGGTGCCGATGTCCAAGATCGGCGAGGACAAGCGCCGGGTGGCAGTGAGCAACTTTGCGCCGTAGGATCGCCTGATCCGGCGTCTGTGCTGGCCACGGGGGCGTGTCCTCAGCCCTCCTCAGAGCTGGACCGAGGCGTGTCCGATGCCATCGAACTCCGCGGTCACGAGGTCGCCTTCGGACGCGTCGAGGATGCCCACCCAGGTGCCAGTGGTGACAACCGTACCAGCCTCCACGCGTCGTCCCTCGCGCGTGGCGTGGCGCAGCCACGCAAGCAGTCCGTAGGCCGGATCGCCGAGCGCATGGGTGCCGCGGCGCTCGGTCGCTTCGGTGCCGATCTGCACCCGGCAACGCTGGGTAGCCCAGTCCCGGCCGACATAGTCACGCCACTCTCCGAGCACCAGTGCGCCATGTGACTGCAAGTCGGCGAGCTTCAGCAGGGCTGGCGCGGCCACGTACTGCTGCCAGCGCGAATCGACGACTTCAATGGACACCGCCATCGCATCGACCAACGCCCCCGCGCCGGCGCGGTCAAGACTGGCCGCTTGCGCGGCGTCGACGCTGCGACCGATCCGCAGCGCAATTTCAGCCTCGATGCCGCGCCTTGTGAAGGGCCAGTCGCCGGCCTGCGCGGGACTGGCCCACACGCCGGCTGACGGCAGCTGCGCATGTGTCAGCGTCGCGTCACGCGAAGCACCCCCGGATTTCCAGTAGGCGGTGCCGGCGTCTTTCCAGCCCAGCGAACGCGCCACGATCGCCTGAACGGCATAGGCCTGGTCGGCGTTTTCAAGTGCGGTGGCGAAAAGCTCCGCATCGGCGCAACGGCGCTCGCCCCGCGCGCTGAGCAGCGCCTGCGCAACCCGGTCGATATTGGATGATGTCATGCGTTCAAGTACCTCTTCAAATGTGATGAATATCGCCTTCAGCGCCGCTCGCCGGCGAGCGTGCAACGCGCGCTGCGGCGAGCGGACCGGCTTTCACGACCGGATTGCACTCGCTGTACTGCCATCGACTGCCGGGCCGGCTTCGTCGTCGGCGGCGGTCTCACCCATGGCGCGCCCGAAGGTTTCCGGCGCGAACTGCACGCTCAACGCAAACACGGCGTACATTGCAGCGAGCATGCTGAACATGCCGCCAACACCATGGCTTTCAAACACGCGGCCACTGACCAGCGGCGTCAGCGCTCCCGCCAGCGTGCCAAGCGCCAGGATCACCGAGGTGCCGAATGCGCGCACATGGGTCGGATATTGCTCCGGCGCGAAGATCCAGATCGAGGTGTTCAGCAACACCACACAGAACGTAAAGGCGGCGCCAAATAGCAGCACCAGCGCTACGTTATAGGTCAGGAAGCCGAAGCACAGCCCGGCCGCGCAGGCCAGCCCCGCGCCGACCGTCAGCACGCGCTTGCGCGGAAAGTGATAGCCGCAGTATGACGCCGCCAGCGCGCCAAACAGACTGCCGCTTTGCATCACCATGGTAAAGAGAAAGCTCTTCGAGATGGTGTAGCCCTGCGACATCAGGATGGTCGGCATCAGGGTCAGCACCGAGATCTGCGCGCCGTAGGTCATCGATACCGCAATGCCCAGTGCGATCGTGCGTCGCCCCAGTCGCCCCCTGAAGATATCGCTCAACCGCACCTTGGTGCGCGGGGCGTCGTCCTGCACCGCAGCCTTGATATAAGGTGTCGGCTCCCCGTCGAGCTTGCCCAGGCGGCCGGACGCGAGGACCGACAGCACCCGGTTAGCTTCATCCACGCGCCCCTTGGACAGCAGGAAGCGCGGCGTCTCGGGGATAAATCGCCGGTAGAACACGACAAAGAACGCCGGCAGCACCAGGCAAGCAAACAGCCAGCGCCAGCTGTCCGGCCCCGGGAACAGGGCGAACACGGCCAAGCCGAAGGCCGGGGCCAGCATATTGCCCAGGCCACCGCTGCCCACGCTGACCATCCCTACCGCGGTACCGCGGAAGCGCGTCGAGCACAATTCGGCCAGCATGGTCACGGCAATGGAGATTTCGCCGCCGAGGCCGATGCCGACAATGAAGCGGCCCGCCGCCAATACCCCATAGTTGGGTGCCAGCGCGCAGATGATGGCGCCCAGCGTGAACAGCAGCAAGTTCACGCTCAGCATCGTGCGCCTGCCGTAGCGGTCCGCGATATAGCCGGAGCCGATGCGCCCCAGCGCGGCGGCGCTGAAGGTCAGCGTATTGAGGAAGCCAATTTCCGCGACCGAGATTCCCCACTGCTCTCGCAATATGGGGCCGACCAGGCCAACGGCGTTCTGCTCGAAGACGTCGAACATCACCCCCAGCATGATCAGGAAAATGATCTTCTTGTGCGAGGCCGTTACCCCGATGCCATCCATGGCCCGGTCGAGTTCGTGCTGCTGTGGGGAATTCGGCGATTGAACTACAGTTTCTGCGCCCATCTTTGTCTCCTCCTCGTTGCGAGGGTGTCGCGGTATGTCCGCGACCTTGTCGCCGCCGTGTCCGGCGGGCGTTTGTAGAGCAGCGATAAAACTTCGTTCCGACGGCTGTTCGCTATGCCAGCGCTGGTGTCGAGTGCGGTGGCCGGCGCGCGCGCAACGCCTGCTCCGCGGCAAAGGCAAGCCGTATCAGCACGGGTTCCGTGAAAGGGAGGCCAAAGAACTCCAGTCCGACCGGCACGCCCTGGCGTGCATGGCCGTCCGGTGCCGAAAACCCGGCCGGAATGACAATGGCCGGAAAGCCGGTGGCCGATGCGAGCACACCATTGCGCTCTGCCTGGGTCTCGCCAACCGGCACCACCAGGCGCCGCTGGTGCGGAAACGCCAGAGCGTCGAGCCGATGACGCGCCATCAGGTCCTGCAGCCGCTCGCGCAATGCCTGCTGGCGCCGCAGCCGCTCGCGGTACTCGCGTTCCCGACCGCTCAGGGCAGCAGCGGTAACCAGCGTTCCCGCCACGCTCGGATGGACCTCCCCCGCGGCGATGATGTCCTTCATCGAGCGCACTGGCACGCCGGGTGCCATCCCCTTCAGGTAGGCGTCGAGATCGCGCTCCATCTCGTAGTGGTGCACAAGCGTGGAGGCCAGCAATTCGTCCGGGCTGATGGCGTCTTCAATCGCGACGAGCTCGGCGCCCTGGGCAGCGATCACCGACAGCGCTGCCTGCATGACGGCGTTGACGGGACGGTGCACCTCCTGGTCGCCGAAGAAATGGCGCAGCACGCCGATGCGCGCGCCCTTGAGTCCATCGCGGTCAAGGCTTGCGGTGTAGCTCGCCGGAATGTGCGGCGCGCCCACGCTGGTGACCGGGTCGGCATCGTCATAGCCGGAAATGACATCGAGCAGCCGCGCCGTATCGGCGACGGTGCGGGTGATCGGGCCGATGGTGTCCTGCGTCAGCCCGCACGGGACCAGCCCCGACCGGCTGACCAGCCCCATGGTCGGGCGCAGGCCAACCAGGCTGTTTGCAGAGGCCGGCGAGCGGATCGAATTGACGCCGTCGGTGCCGATGCCCAGCAAGCCGAAGCTGGCGGCGATGCCGGCGCCGGTGCCGCCGCTGGAACCGCCAGGCGTGCGCGTCAGGTCATAGGGGTTCAGGGTCTGTCCAGCCAGGGTGCTGACCGTCTCGCCTCCCGAGGCGAGTTCATGCAGGTTGGTCTTGGCCAGGACGATGGCGCCGGCCTCGCGCAGGCGGCGGATGACAAAGGCATCGCCGGCGGACAAATTTCCGCGCAGGCAGGCGGCGCCCGCAGTGGTTGCCATGCCATCGCATTCGATGTTGTCCTTGACCAGCACCGGGATGCCGTGCAGGGGCGCAAGGGCCTGTGACGGGTTGCGCCCGGCGATGGCGTCGATGCGCGCGGCCTCTTCCAGCGCGAGCGGATTGCATTGCAGGATGCTGCGCAGCATGGGACCGCTCTGGTCATACGCCGAAATGCGGTCCAGGCATTCGCGCGCCAGCTGGAGCGCGGTCAGCCGGCCCTCCCGCATCGCGGCATGCGCGCTGGCAACGGTAGCTTCCACCACGCTGAACGGGGCGTGATGTCGCGGGCCGTCCGGCCCCGGTTCGTACGAGTTTGTCATGAGAGCTTCCATGCGCCGGCAAGGGCGCGCGAAGTGTTGACGAAGGTTGCTGTGGTGCCGGGGATGCGGAGCCAGGGCGCAACGCCCGCGCCCCGCATCACCTGCTATCGGTTGACCAGCTTGGCGGGCAGCGTCCAGATCGCGAAGGCGCCAAGGATCAGAATCCCGGCGATCATGTAGTAGGCGCTATTGCCGCTCTGGGTCACGTCGCGGAGGTAGCCGATCATGTAGCCGCTGGTAAAGCCGGCGAGATTGCCGATCGAGTTGCTCATGGCAATCGCCGTCGCCGCCGCCGCGCCGCTGAGGAATGCCGTCGGCAAGGACCAGAACAGCGGCGTGCAGGTCAGGATACCGGCTGCGGCGATCGACAGGAACACCAGGGACAGCGCGGTGCTGTGCATGACCCAGGGCAGTGCCAGGAAACCGATCGCCCCCATCATGCAAGGGATGATCAGGTGCCAGCGCCGCTCGCGGTGCCTGTCGGCGCTGCGCCCGAAGTAGTACATCGCGACGATCGCCGCCATATAAGGGATGGCGCTCAGCAAGCCGATATGGAAAGGGTCGCTGACACCGGTCGACCTGATGAACGTGGGCAGCCACAACGTGATGCCGTACTGGCCCGTGACATAGCAGAAGCAGATCAGGCTGATCAGCCAGACGCGAGGGTCGGTGAATACCTTGCCGACGCGCGCCTGCGGATCCGCCGCCTTGACGTCCTCGGTCTTTGCCTGCTCGAGGACTTGTTTCTCTTCGCTGGTCAGCCACTTTGCCTTGGCAATGGAGTTGTCCAGGTAGTAGAAGCAGAAGCATCCGAGCARGACTGCCGGTACCGCCTCGATGAGGAACATCCACTGCCAGCCGCTCCAGCCGGCCACACCCGCCATGCCGCCCATCAAGTACCCGGACAGCGGATTGCCGATGATGCCGGACAGCGGCGAACCCATGCAGTAGATGGCCATGATCTTGGCGCGCCGGTGTGACGGGTACCAACACGACAGGTAGTACACGATGCCCGGCGTGAAGCCGGCTTCGGCCAGCCCCAGCAGGAAGCGCAGCGTGTAGAACTGGGTTGGCGTCTGCACGAACGCGAAGCACGCGGAAAGCAGCCCCCACGTGATCATGATCCGGCCGATCCAGATCTTGGCGCCAAACTTGTGCAATGCCAGGTTGCTCGGCACTTCGAACAAGAAGTAGCCGATAAAGAAAATCCCGGCGCCCAGCCCGTAGACGGTTTCGCTGAAGCCCAGTTGCTGCGCCATCTGCAGCTTTGCAAAACCTACGTTGACACGATCGAGATAAGCGATCAGGAAGCAGACCATCAGGAATGGCACAAGTCGCCAGCTCACCTTGCGATATGTCGCATCCTCGAACGTCCTGATCTTTGCTCCCGCCTGCAGTGTTGTATCCACAGCGTCTCCTCTGTTTTTTGTCAGGTACGGCAGTGCTGCGCTGATCCGTTGCGATCCGTCCCGGCAGGCGCGTTGGGCACGCGTGGCGCCCGCCCCTGTCCGGGATGGAGTGGCTACGTCAGGCCGCAGCCTTGAGCGGCAGCGGCGTGGCGTGCGCGGCGAGATAGTCCATGGCGGCCACAGTGCCGCTTGCCGCGACCGGCACGCCCGACATCTTCAGGCCCATTTCGYAGCCGGCCAGCGTGGCCATCAGCGTGAGGTCGTTGCAGTCGCCCAGATGGCCGATGCGGAACATGCGGCCCTTGACCTTGCCGAGGCCCGCGCCAAGCGACATGTTGAAGCGGTCATAGATGTTCCGGCGCACCAGGTCCGCATCGACCCCGTCGGGCATCATCACGCCGGTGAGCACCGGGCTGTAGACCGCCGGGTCAGCGCACTGGATCTCCAGGCCCCAGGCACTGACCGCGCGCCGGCAGGCTTCGGCCAGGCGCTGGTGGCGGGCAAACACCTGGTCCAGCCCTTCCTCCAGGATCATGTCGAGGGCTTCGGACAGGCCATAGAGCAGGTTCGTGTTGGGCGTATAGGGCCAGTAGCCGGTGCGGTTCATCTCGATGATCTCCTCCCAGCCCCAGAAGCTGCGCGGCAACCGGGCCGCGCGAGACACTTCGATGGCCTTGGGCGACACCGCATTGAAGCTGATGCCCGGCGGCAGCATCAGGCCCTTCTGCGAGCCTGACACGGTGACGTCCACGCCCCACTCGTCATGGCGGTAGTCGGCAGACGCCAGCCCCGAGATGGTGTCGACCAGCAGCAATGCCGGGTGCCCGGCCGCGTCGATGGCGCGGCGCACGGCGGCGATATCTGAAGTCACGCCGGTCGAGGTTTCGTTGTGCACCACGCACACTGCCTTGATCGCATGCGCGGTATCGGCGCGCAGGCGGGCTTCGATCATATCGGCCTGGACCCCGTGACGCCAGCCTTCCACCCCGGGCAATCCGAGGAACTCGGGGCGGATGCCGAGGTTTTCGGCCATCTTCTTCCACAGCGTGGCGAAGTGGCCGGTCTCGAACATCAACACCGTGTCGCCGGGACTCAGGGTGTTCGACAACGCCGCTTCCCATGCCCCTGTGCCCGAAGCCGGATAGATCACCACCGGCTGCGCAGTCTTGAAGATTTTCTTGATGCCCTCCAGCACCTTCAGGCCCAGGGCGCCGAATTCCGGCCCGCGATGGTCAATGGTCGGGTAGCTGATGGCGCGCAGGATGCGATCGGGCACCGGGCTCGGTCCGGGGATCTGCAGGAAGTGACGGCCGGCCGGGTGGAAGTTGAGATTCAGCATTTGACTCCTCCTTTTGAGTTTTGAATGCAAAATACTTTACCAGACAGACTTCACGAAGGAAGCGGCAATTTGCGTAGTGTTTACCCCGGCATGCCATATACGGCGCGGGTTTACGCGGATTTTTGAGTTTCGGTTAAGCGTCTGCTAAAATCGCATGCAAACGCCAAGAGGGAATTTTGAATGCTAAAACAAGAGGTCCAAGTGATGGATTCGCCGGCCCTGGTCCTGCCTAAGGTTGAACGCCAGCGCCTTCACGACACGGTGGTCGCTCACCTGCGTTCATTCATCGTCGAGGGGGTTCTGGAGCCGGGCCGCAAGCTCAATGAACGCGAACTCTGCGAGACCCTCGGCATCTCGCGCACGCCGCTGAGGGAGGCACTGAAGGTGCTTGCCGCCGAAGGGCTGATCGATATCTCGCCCAATCGCGGCGCGACCGTATCGCGCCTTACTACCGACGAGATACTGGATACCTTTGAACTGATGAGCGGCCTGGAAGCCTTCTCCGGCGAGCTGGCCTGCGAGCGCATCACGGCCGTCGAACTGGCGGAAATCAAGGCCCTTCACTATGCGATGCTGGCATGCCGGGCGAACGAAGACCTGCCCGGCTACTACCGCCTCAATCACCAGATCCATGACCAGATCAACCTTGCGGCACGCAACACCGCGCTGCGCCAGACCTATCTGTCGGTGAACCGGCGGCTGCAGGCATTGCGCTTTCGCTCGAACTACCAGAAGCCGAAATGGGACAGCGCCATCCACGACCACGAAGAGATGCTGCTTGCCCTGGAAACCCGCGATGGCAAGCGGCTTGCCGCCATCCTGCGCCAGCACTTGCTCAACAAGCGCGATGCGGTGCTGTTGATCCAGGCTGGCGCGGCCGGCGGCACGCCGCAGGCCTAGAACGCCAACGCCGGGAGCAGGCCATCTGTCGCGCGGCGTGCCTCTCAGGACGACCGCTTTGAACTTACCAGCGTCTTCTACGACTACTGACAACGCCAGCCCCATGCGAATCGCCCTCCTGAACCCCAATGCCAGCCAGCACATCACCGACCGCATGCTTGCGCAAGCCAGGCGGGCGACCGGCGACACATGCGAGATTTTCGGCTTGACCAACGCCGCGGGCCCCGCGGTTATCCGGTCGCGGGTGGACAATGCCGCGTCAATCGATGGCCTGCTGAAGATGGCGCGGACGCTGGATGCCAATGTCGATGCAGTGATTCTCGGGGTTTCGATGGACACGGCCCTTTACGCACTGCGGCAAATGCTGACTGTCCCCGTCGTTGGAACGACCGAAGCGGCCCTGGCCACGGCAAGCATGATAGGCGGCAGGATCGGACTGTTGACGATCGGCCCTGCCTTGACGCCGTTGTACCGCGAACTGGCGGCCTCATACGGTTATGCCGGGCGCGTGGCTGGCATCCGCGGCATCGAAACGGCGGCCCCATATGGCGCCGGACTTGCGGACGAGGCCGGCGCAATGATGCTCGATGCGGTGATGTCGCTCAGCCGGGAAGACGGTGCGGACGTTGTCGTCACCGTGGCCGCTGCGTTATGCGGGTACGTACCGGCGATCGCCGCCCAGGCAGACGTGCCGCTGCTTGACGGCATCGCTTGCGCGGCCGTGCAGGCAGAGGCGCTCGCAAAACTAGGTCCTCGCAAGGCTGCCTACGGCTCGTTCGCCACGCCCTGACGACTGAACCGGCTGGCGGACACGGACCTGTGCGTGCGCGCTTGGAGTGCTCCTCCGCAACCGGTTCGTCGACCTTGTAACCCTGCGATCCCCGCCCTGTCTCACCGGGCCGCCGCCCGCAGCGCCGCCATGAACTGCTGCATGGCCTCCGACGGCAACTCATGCTTGCGGATGACAATGCCGTAGCTCGACATGGCGCGCCGGATCGGCACCGGCACGTGCGCCAGCATGCCTTCCGCGACGAAGCGCTCGACCACGGCGCGCGGCTGCAGCGAAAGCATATCCGTCGCCTGCAGCAGTTCCAGCGTGGAAAAGATCGATGGTGTCTCCACCATGCCGACCAGGCCCTGGATGCCCGCCGCCGCGACGGTTTCATCAAACAGTTGCCGGATGGCGGTGCGCTGCGGATAAAGGATCCACGGCCATGCGCCGATGTCGGCAATTTCCAGCCTGGGCCGGTCCAGCAAGGGATGTCCCGGCCGGCAGACGACCCAGACCGGCTCTGGTGACAGCGCCTCGAAATCGAAGATCGCCTGGTGCCGTGGCTCGGTGAGCCGCCCGACCATGATGTCCAGCTTCCGGTCTTCCAGCCAGATCGCGAGCTGGTCACTGCTCTGCTCGATCAGCTTGACGACCAGCCGCGGGCGCTGCTGCAGGATCTCGCGGATCGCCGTAGTCACCACCTGCGCGGCCGACGCCGAAATCGCACCAACGGTGAGGTGGCCGTGCCCGCCGGCTCGCAGCGCTTCCAGTTCGCTCACGAACTTGCCGAGCTCGGCCAGTGCGGTCGACGCGTAGCGCAGCGCGAACTCGCCCAGTTCGGTCGGGCGCATATCCCTTGGCAAGCGATCGAACAGCCTGGCCTGCAGGGTGTCTTCAATGTCGCTCAGTATCTTGGTGGCAGCCGGCTGGGAAATATGCAACTGCTCGGCCGCGATGCGCAGGTTGTGGCTGCGTCCCAGCACATCCAGCAGCTGCAGGTGCCGGAAACGCAGCTTGGCGAGCACGGCGGAAGGGGCGGAAGCAGTTTGTCTGGGCATAAACGGGGTAAACCCGGTCGAATCAATAACTAAACGGAATTGATTCTACCCAATAATCGATTGGATGTTTATCGGACTGCCACGTAGAGTTCCATCCAACGCCGCGGTGATCACGGCGCTCATGACAACAACATCAGGTGGAGACAATCGATGACATTGCCGCTCGCGCTCAGCGCCAAGCAAACGCTTCCTGCCGACGGGCTGGCGGGGACGCTGGTCGGCCGCGCATGGATCCCGGCCGGTGACGGCGCGCCGGCGGGTCCGGCCGTGGTGGTCCTGCGGCCGGATGGTGTATTCGACATTTCCGATGTCGCTCCGACCATGAGCACCCTGCTCGAACACGACGACCCGGTCACGGTGGTTCGCAATGCGCGCGGGCGCTTGGTCGGCACGCTCGACGAGCTGCTGGCCAATATGGCCGGTCCCCGCGGCGGCGACGCTTTGGCCCGCTTGCTGGCACCATGCGACCTGCAGGTGATCAAGGCGGCAGGCGTGACCTTTGCCGGCAGCCTGGTGGAGCGCGTCATCGAGGAGCAGACCAAGGGCGACCCGCAAGGCGCCGCCGAGGTCCGCAGCCGGATCTGCGCGCTGGTGGGCGAGCGCCTGTCCCGGATCCGGCCCGGTTCCCGCGAAGCGGGCGAACTCAAGGCCTTGCTGATCGAGCATGGCATGTGGTCCCAGTACCTGGAGGTGGGTATCGGCCCGGACGCCGAGATCTTCACCAAGGCACCGCTGCTTTCTGCGCTCGGCACCGGTACGGAAATCGGACTGCATCCCGGCTCGGCATGGAACAACCCGGAACCCGAGATCGTGCTGGCCATCAACAGCCGCGGTGATGTGCCCGGCGCCACGCTGGGCAATGACGTCAACCTGCGCGATTTCGAGGGCCGCAGTGCGCTGCTGCTGGGCAAGGCCAAGGACAATAACGGCTCCTGCGCGATCGGGCCGTTCCTGCGCCTGTTCGACCAGAGCTTTTCGCTGGACGACGTGCGGCGGGYGACCGTGGACCTGCGCGTCGATGGCCCGGACGGCTTTGTGTTGTCCGGCACCAGCTCGATGGACCAGATCACGCGCGACCCGCTGGAGCTGGCCGAGCAGGCAATGGGCGCGACCCACCAGTATCCCGATGGCGCGATGCTGTTCCTGGGTACGCTGTTCGCGCCGGTGGAAGACCGCGACACCGCTGGCGGCGGTTTCACGCACAAGGACGGCGATCTCGTCACCATCTCCAGCCGCCAGCTTGGCAGCCTGGTCAACCGCGTGGGCCGAAGCGACCGCATCGCTCCGTGGACGTTCGGCGTACGCGCCCTGATGGCCAACCTGGCCGCGCGCGGCCACACCAACTTCTGAACGGCGCTTGCTGAACGGGCGCCACGGCGCCCCGCCCTGAACACAGCAGCTATCCTCGCGCGAGCAAAAGACGGGGATGCCGCAATCCATGACATGAGGCCGCGACGCGCGGCTTCGTACCGGAGACAACCCATGCAGACTCAAGCTGCCAAACACGATCCGCTCGCAAGCGCGGTAAGCAAGGCACGCCTGCGCCTCGCGCCTTTCCTTGCGCTGATGTTCGCGCTGTCGATGCTCGACCGCTCCAATGTCGGCTTCGTCAAGCAAGCCCTGATGGTCGATTCGAATATCGGCAACGCGGCCTATGCGCTTGGCGCCGGCATCTTCTTCATCGGCTACGCCGTCTTCGAAATCCCCAGCAACCTGATCCTGCACCGGGTCGGCGCCAGGATCTGGCTCAGCCGCATCATGGTCACCTGGGGGCTGGCGTCCGCGGCCATGATGTTCGCGCACGACCAGACCTCGTTCTACGTGCTGCGCTTTATCCTTGGCGTGGCCGAAGCGGGCTTCTCGCCGGGCGTGATCCTGTACTCGACCTACTGGTTCCCTGCCAGCCAGCGCGGCAAGGCGCTCGGCATTTACTACTTCGGCTTGCCAGTGGCACTGGTGCTGGGCGGGCCGCTCTCGGGGCTGCTGCTCGAAGTGATGGGTGGCCACCTGGGCCTGCGCAACTGGCAATGGATGTTCATCATCGAAGGCCTGGCGGCGTCGGTGGTGGGCGTGATCGCCTTCTTCTACCTGGTCAGCAGGCCGCGCGATGCCAAGTGGCTGGACGCCGACGAGAAGACCGCGCTCGAAGCCGCGATCGCCGCGGAAGACAAGCAGAAGACCGCGCACGGCCCGGCCACCGCACTGGGCGCGCTGGGCAACTGGCAGGTGCTGCGTTTCGTCGCCATCTACTTCGCCATCCAGGTCAGCGTCTACGGCGTCATCTTCTACCTGCCGACGCGCATTTCCGAGCTGACCGGCACGGCAATCGGCGCCAAGGTGGGCCTGCTCACCGCGATTCCGTGGCTGTGCGCCCTGATTGCCCTGCGCCTGATCACCAGCATCGCGGACGCCAGGGGCAAGCAACGGGAATTCGCCATGGCCATGCTTGCCATGGCGGCCACGGGTATTGGCCTGTCGACGCTGGGGCATGAACTGGTGCCCGTGCTGATGGCTTTCTGCCTGGCTACTGTCGGCTTTGTGGTGGTCCAGCCGCTGTTCTGGACACTGCCCACCGCGTATTTGAGCGGCACTGCAGCGGCCAGCGGCATCGCCCTGATCGGCGCGCTGGGCAATCTCGGTGGCTTTATCGCGCCGACGCTGAAAACCGCGGTCGAATCCGCGTTCCATAGCCAGCAAGCGGGCATGCTGGCCCTGGCAATCGCGGGCGTAGTCGGCGTGCTGCTGCTGACGAGCGTCGGCGCACGGGCCCGCCCCTCCCCGGCGTTGCCGCTTGGTTCCTCCGAGGCGGCCTGACCGCTTCCCGTATTCCCTGCATCCAGACACCTGACATGACCATCCCCGGACTTCACGATATCGGCGGCGAACGCCGTGCCGCCGCCCCCCTGCCGGAGGCCGCAGCATGAGCGCCGTCCTGGAACAAGCCGCAGCAGTAGCCGGCGAACCCGTCATACGTCTGCATCCGGATGACGATGTCGTCATCGCGCGTGCGCAACTGGTGGCGGGCGTGCGCCTAGGCGCAGGCCTGGTGGTACGCGGCCTGGTGCCCGCGGGGCACAAGCTGGCAGTGCGCGCACTCGAGGCCGGCGCGCCGGTGCGCCGCTACGGACAGGTGATCGGCTTCGCCACGCGCCCGGTCGCGCCAGGCGAGCACGTCCACACCCATAACCTGGCCATCGGCGAGTTCGAGCGCGACTACGCGTTTGGCGCCGCCAGGCGCCCTGCCGCCGTGGCGGCGCAGCGCGCGCAATTCATGGGCATCGTCCGTGGCGACGCGCGGGTCGGCACGCGCAACTACATCGGTATCCTTACGTCCGTCAATTGCTCTGCCACCGCGGCACGCGCCATCGCCGAGCATTTCCGGCGCGAGATCAATCCGCAGGCGCTGGCAGACTACCCGAACGTGGATGGCGTGGTGGCCCTGACGCACGGGCAAGGCTGCGCCGTGGATGGCGAAGGCGAAGGCCTGGCGCTGCTCCGACGCACGTTGGCGGGCTATGCGCGCCACCCCAACTTCGCAGCCGTGCTGATCGTCGGGCTGGGCTGCGAAACCAACCAGATCGACGGCCTGCTCGACAGCGAGGGACTGGCACGCGGTGCCGCGCTGAAGACCATGACCATCCAGGCCACCGGCGGCACGGCCCGTACGGTGGCGGCGGGCATCGAGCAGATCAAGGCGATGCTGCCCGACGCCAACCGGGTGCGACGCGAGCCCGTCGATGCCAGCCACCTGCTGGTCGGACTGCAATGCGGCGGCTCCGACGGCTATTCCGGCATCAGCGCCAATCCSGCGCTTGGCGCGGCGGTCGACCGGCTGGTGGCGCACGGGGGCACTGCCATCCTGTCCGAGACCCCGGAGATCTATGGCGCCGAGCATTTGCTGACGCGCCGTGCCGTATCGCCGCAAGTCGGGCACAAGCTGCTCGACCGGATCCGCTGGTGGGAAGCCTACTGCGCACGCATGAACGCCAGCCTGGACAACAACCCGTCCGCCGGCAACAAGGCGGGCGGGCTCACCACCATCCTGGAGAAGTCGCTCGGTGCCGTGGCAAAAGGCGGCACCACCAACCTGGTCGACGTATATGGCTACGCGCAGCGGGTGGAGGCGGCTGGACTGGTCTTCATGGACACCCCTGGCTACGATCCGGTCTCGGCGACCGGCCAGGTGGCTGGTGGCGCCAACCTGATCTGCTTCACCACCGGGCGCGGCTCCGCCTATGGCTGCGCGCCGGCCCCGTCCCTCAAGCTCGGCACCAATACCGCCTTGTGGCAGCGCCAGCAGGAGGATATCGACATCAACTGCGGCACCGTGATCGATGGCTCGCAGTCGATCGACGAACTGGGGGAAGTGATTTTCAGCCTCATGCTGGCGACGGCTTCAGGACAGCGCTCAAAGAGCGAATTGCATGGCTACGGCCAGAACGAGTTCGTTCCCTGGCAGCTTGGCGCGATCACCTGATCACGACRCCCGTCTTGGTGCATGCGATTCACCGGCGGTCTTCATGGCATCGACACTAGCTCAATACCGTGAGCAACGCGAGCTTCAAGGACCCCGGGTTCCGCAAGCGCCGGGAGGCAATCGGAACGCCTGTGGCTGGTCTTCGTCGCTATAATTGGCACGTGGCTCACACACTGCAGCCGACGAAGACCATACTCCCGACTCCACGGCCCGCTCAGATGGGATATTCACAAGCTGACAAGCAAAGTTCGCACGCACGTATCGTGGAAATCGCAGCCCGGCGTTTTCGCGTCCACGGCTTGCGTGGCATCGGCGTGGCGGAAATCATGAAGGAGGCCGGCCTCACGGTCGGCGGCTTCTACAAGCACTTCGATTCTCGCGAAGCGCTGATTCGGGAGGCCATGACACAGGCGTTCCTCGATACCACCGCATGGCGCGCAAAGGCACGCGCCGATCTTCGCCGTGCCGTGCGCGAATACCTGGCCGAACCCCATCGCGACAACCTGGAGACCAGTTGCGCCATCACCGCTTTCCTCAACGACGCCGACAAGACCGGTGATGCGCCGCATGCCTTGTACACGGCGCGCCTGCAACAACTGCTGGCGCTGATTACCTCGCTGCTACCGCCCGAAAACCAGCCAAAGGCCGTGGCCCAGGCCAGGCTGATCTGCAGCGCCTGCGTCGGGGCGCTGGCCATGTCCCGTGCGGTCGACGACCCGCGGCTCTCGCGCGAACTGCTTCACACGGTCGCCGACCAGCTGATGGCGCTGATCCCATCTCGCGGCGCCGGCGACCGCGCCTGACACTACTCGGTCTGCCAGCCACCCCCGGCCGCCGCAAAGATCCGCACCAGATCCTTGCGGAGATCCGCATCGGACGTCGCCTGCCGCGACTCGGCTTCCAGCAGGTCTCGTTCGGCCACGAGCACGTCCAGCAACCCGACGTAGCCATACTTGTACTGCATCCGCGCCAGTTCGGCAGCCTTGCGGTTCTGCGTCACGCCTGCCAGCAGCGATGCATTGCGCACGTTCTCGTTCAGGTAGCCGGATAGCGCGTTCTCCATGTCTTCCAGCGCATCTAGTACGGTCTGCTGATAGCTGAGAAAGGCCTGGGTCTGCCTGGCATCCGCGGCGTTGATCTGCGACCGGATGCGGCCAAAGTTCAGCACCGGCTGAAGCAGGCCCGCACCAATGCCCCACGGCGTGGAGGAGAATGGCGTGGCATTCTGCGCGCCGAAGAAGGCCGTCAGCGAGATGTTCGGGAAGAGTTCCGCCACGGCCGCCCGCCTTGCCGAGATGGTCGCCGCGAACTGGCGCTCCGCGGCGCGTACGTCAGGGCGTTCCGCCAGCACCGTCGCCGGCGCCGATACCACGATACCGTGATCGATGGCCTGCCACGGCTGCGCTGTCGCCAACGTCGCCGCGAGCGTGCCAGGCGGCCGCCCGAGCAGCGTCGCCAGCCGGTTTGCCGCCGCGTCGTAACCGGTGCGCAGCGCGGGCAACAGCGACTCGGTGGCCGACACCTGCGCGGCGGCACGCTGGACGTCGAAGTTGCTGACAAGCGCGCCGCGTTGTTGTGCCTGGATCAGTTCGAGCGTGCGTCGCTGGCTGTCAAGATTGCGTTGCGTGAGGTCCAGCTGACGATCGACGTTGCGCAGTTCAAAGTAGGTGCGGGCCACCTCGGCCAGCAACGCCACACGCACGGCCTGCCGCGTCGCCTGTGTCGATTGCAGGATCGCCGTCGCCTGTGCCGTGCGTGCCTGGTTGCGCCCGAACAGGTCGACCTCCCACGCTGCGGAAATCGCCACCTGATTGATCGTCACCGCGTGATCGTTGGTCACGAAGCCACGATTGGCGCGCTCGCTGCTGGCCGATGCATTGACCTGCGGTGCCAGCGCGGACTGCGCCAGCAGCCGGCCGGCGCGCGCCTCTTCCACGCGCGCCGTGGCAATCGCGAGTGATTTGTTGCCTTCCAGCGCCTCGGCCACCAGCGCGTCGAGGGTCGGGTCGCGGAAGCGCGACCACCACTTCTGATCGACGCTGGCATCCTCGTCCCCTGCGACAAGATAGTCACTTGCGCCCTGCCCGCCGGCCAGTTTCGGCCATTGCGACGGGCTCGCGATATCGGACGATTGCGGACCGGGAGGGGTCGTGCATGCCGCCAGCAGCGCAGCGGCGGCCAGCACGGTCATCGCCTTAAGCTTCAACATGGTGATGCACCTTTTCAGTCTTGGTGATGCGTTTCTCCAGGGCACGCACCATTACATAGAAGATCGGCGTCAGGAACAGGCCGAAGAAGGTCACGCCGATCATGCCGAAGAACACCGCCACGCCCATGGCGTGCCGCATCTCGGCGCCGGCGCCGTGCGAAAGCACCAGCGGCAGCACGCCCATGATGAACGCGATCGACGTCATCAGGATGGGCCGCAGGCGCAGGTGCGCGGCCTCCACCGCTGCCGCGAAGGTCGACTTGCCATGGATTTCCAGTTCCCGCGCAAACTCGCCGATCAGAATGGCGTTCTTGCATGACAAGCCAATGAGCACGAAGAAGCCGATCTGCGTGAACAGGTTGTTGTCGCCGCGCGTCAGCCAGACCCCCGTAATGGCCGAGAACAGGCACATCGGCACGATCAGGATGATGGCCAGCGGCAGGAACATGCTCTCGTATTGCGCGGTCAGGACCAGGAAGACCAGCAGGATGCAGATCGGGAACACGATCAGCGCGGTGTTGCCTGCCAGAATCTGCTGGTAGGCGAGCTCGGTCCATTCGAACGTCATCTCCCCCGTCAACGTCTGATCCAGGATCTTCGCGATAGCGGCCTGAGCCTGTCCCGTCGAATAGCCCGGGGCGGGCCCACCATTGAGGTCCGCGGAACGGTAGCCGTTGTAGCGCGACGCGCTGTCCGGTCCGCTCGTATCGCTCAGCGTGATCACCGCTCCCAGCGGCACCATCTTCCCTTCGACGTTGCGGACCTTGAGGTTCAGGATGTCCTCCCGCTTCGAACGGAAGTCCTTGTCGCCCTGCGCAATGACCTGATAGGTACGGCCGAACTTGTTGAAGTCGTTGACATACAGGGATCCGAGATAGATCTGCATGGTCTTGAACACATCATCGACGTCGATACCGAGCTGCGAAGCCTTTGTACGATCCACATCGGCAAACAACTGAGGCGTCGTGACGTTATAGGTCGTATAGACGCCGGCCAGTTCCGGCGCCTTGCGGGCCTTTTCCAGCACGGCATTGACGGTCTTGCTCAATGCCAGATACCCAGCGTCGCCACGGTCTTCGATCTGGAGCTTGAAGCCCCCCGATTTGCCCAGCCCCTGCACCGGCGGCGGCGGGAACACCGCGATAAACGCATCCTTGATGGAGGCAAATTTCTTCTGCAGGTTCGCGGCCAGCGCCGGGCCGGAGGCACCGATCTCACGCATTTCCTCGAACGATTTCTCGCCGATGAACACGGTGGCCGACGATGGGCTGTTGATAAAGCCGTTCAACGACAGCCCCGGAAATTCCACGGCGGTCCGGAAACTCGGATCTTTCGAGGCAAGCTCCGTCATCTGCCGCGCGACCGCTTCGGTACGTTCGAGCGTGGCGCCATTGGGCAACTGGACCAGATTGACCAGATAACCCTTGTCCTGAATCGGCACGAAACCAGACGGCACCTTGGCGAATCCCAGCACGGTAGCGCCAAGCAACACCAGATAGATCAGGATCGAGCCACGCTTGCGGTGCAAGGCGCGCGTCACGCCGCCGCTGTACGCGTCGGAACTTCGCAGGAAGAACCGATTGAACCTGACGAAAAATCCGCCCAGAAATCGATCCATGAAGCGAGTCAGGCGATCCTTGGGGGCATCATGGGCACGCAGCAACAGCGCGGCCAGTGCCGGTGACAAGGTCAGCGAATTGAACGCCGAGATCACGGTCGAGAACGCAATGGTCAGGGCAAACTGGCGATAGAACTGACCCGTCAGCCCGCTGATGAACGCGATCGGCACGAACACAGCGCACAGGACGAGCGCGATGGCGATGATTGGCCCGGTCACTTCCTGCATCGCTTTGATCGTCGCCTCCCTGGGCCGCAAGCCGTTGGCGATGTTGCGCTCGACGTTCTCGACGACCACGATGGCGTCATCGACGACGATACCGATCGCCAGCACAAGCCCGAACAAGGACAAGGCGTTGATCGAGAATCCGAACACGTGCATCGCCGCGAACGTGCCAACCACGGATACGGGCACCGCCAGCAAGGGAATGATGGCAGCCCGCCAGGTCTGCAGGAACAGGATCACCACCAGCACCACCAGTACGATGGCCTCCAGCAGCRTGTGCGTGACCGCCGAAATGGAGTCACGCACGAACGTTGTCGGGTCGTAGGCAATCCGATACTCGAGGCCCTTGGGGAAGCGCTTGCTCAACGTCTCCATCGTTGCGCGGACATTCTTTGAGATCTCGAGCGCATTGGCGCCCGGCGACTGGAAAATCACCAGCGCGAGCGCCTGCTTGTTGTCCAGCAGCGCGCGCAGCGCGTAGTCGCTGGCGCCCATCTCGATGCGCGCAACGTCGCGGAGATAGGTCACCACRCCGCCATCGCGCTTGATGATGATGTTCTCGAACTGGTCGACATCCGTGAGACGGCCCTGCACGTTGACCGGCAACTGGATCTCGACGTTGTCCTTGTAGGGCGCGCCGCCGACCACGCCGGCCGCCACCTGGATGTTCTGCTTGCGGATCGCGGCAACCACCTCCTCGGGATTCAGGTTCCGTTCCGCAATCTTCTGCGGATTCAGCCAGACGCGCATGGCATAGTTGCCTGACCCGTTCAGGTTGATCTGGCCGATGCCGGAGATCTTCGACAGCTCGTCCTTGACGTTCAGCAACGCATAGTTGCGCAGGTACAGGTTGTCATACTGATCGTTGGGCGATACCAGATGGACCACCATCGTCAGGTCTGGCGAACTCTTGACGGTGCTGACGCCAAGCTGGCGCGTCACGTCGGGCAACCGCGGCAGCGCCTCGTTGACGCGGTTCTGCACCAGCTGCGTGGCCAGGTCAGGGTCCGTGCCGAGCTTGAATGTCACGGTCAGCGTCATCACCCCGTCGCTGGCGGCCTGCGAGGACATGTAGAGCATATTCTCCACGCCATTGATCTGCTCCTCGATCGGCGTGGCGACGGTTTCCGCAATGACCTTGGGGTTGGCGCCCGGGAACTGTGCCCGCACGACGACCGACGGGGGAACGACCTCCGGATATTCCGAGATGGGCAGTTTGGGGATCGCAATCAACCCGGCCAGGAAGATCAGGATGGAGATCACGGCCGCGAAATTGGGCCGGTCGACAAAGAATTTGGAGAGATTCATCGTGTCACTCCGGCCGCGTCGCCGTTCCCACGGCGGCGGTCTTGACGGCCTCTGGCGCGCCTTCCTTCGGTGCCACCAGGATATCCGGACGAACGAACTGCACGCCCGTGGTGACCACGCGGTCGCCGGCAGTCAGCCCGCTCAGCACAATGTGCTGCCCGTCGACGCCTGCGCCCAGCGTCACCTCGCGATAGACCACCTTGTTTTCCGGGTTCACCACGAAGACGAACTTCTTGCTCTGGTCGCTGCCGATCGCGATGTCGGGCACCATCAGCGCCCGCGTATCGGCGCTGCCCGCCAGGCTGATCGATACAAACATGCCCGGCAGGAGCGCTCCGTCCTTGTTGGCGAACTTCGCGCGCGCGCGGATCGTGCCGGTATTCACGTCGATGCTGTTGTCGAAGGTATAGATCGTGCCCTGGTACGTGTGGTCCGTATCGCCCTGCACCTTCAGGTCGACCGGAATCTGCTGCTCCTTGCTCTGCGTGCTGGCATGCGTGCGGATCGTCCGGACGTAGCTTTGCTCGTCGACCTCGAAATCCGCATAGATGCCGTCGCTCGAGACGATCCGGGTCAGCACTGGCGCGTTGGGCCCCGGCTGTACCAGATTGCCGAGCGTGATCTCGGCGCGGCTGATGCGCCCGGCGATCGGTGCCTTCACATAGGCATAGTCAAGGTTGATGCTGGCCTGACGCAACGCGGCCTCGGCGGCGAGCACGGCGGCCTGCGCCATCCGGTTCTCGTTGCTGCGCTGGTCGTGCACGCTCTTGGGGATTGCCTCGGCATCGATCAGCCCCTTTGCCCGCTCATATTCGGTCGCGGCGAATTCCGCACGCGCACGAGCCGAGGCCACATCGGCCCGCGCACGAGCCACGGCGGCCTCGTACGGGCGCGGATCGATGACGAACATCACATCACCGGCACGAACGTTCTGACCATCCCGGATCCGCACTTCGACGATGCGACCGCCGACCTCCGGCCGGACCAGCGCTTCGTCCACCGACTTCAGACGACCGGAAAAGCTGGTCCAGACCCGCACATTCTCTGGCTGGAGTGACTTGACGATGACCTCGGTTGGCGGGGGCGCTGCAGGCGCGGCAGCACGCGTGTCCTTCTGTACAAAGGCCGCAGCCAGGCCGCCGGCCACGGCCACGGCCGCGACACCGGCCAGCACTGGCGGGCGACGAAGGATAGATCGGGGATGTTCCATGGCTTCACTCCTGGGAAGGTCGACGTTGGGAATCGGGAAGGAAATCGGGTGCGGGTTGGGGACGGGTCCGGCGTCCACGGGGTGCGGGCTCGCCAGAGTGCAGCCGAAGAAACGCCGCCACCTCGGCCAGCGCCCCCGCGTGGGTGACGATGGACCCGTGCGTGGCCTCGCTGTAGCAGCTGGCCTCGGTCGGCACGCCGGCCGCAAGCAGACCGCCGGCATAGAGCTCGCCTTCGACGTGGCACAAATCCTGGGCGGCGCCGACAATCAGGGTCGGCGGCAGGCCGCCCAGTCGGCGCGATTCGAGCGGCGCCGCGTACGGATGGAGTTGCTGCAGCACGTCAGGCAGGTAGGCCCGATAGCCCTGAGCGCAATCACGGGCGGAGAGATCGTTCTCCTGCAACCGTGCAGCGTCGGCGAGGCGCGTCATGCTTGGATCCAGCAACGGCGCCAGCAGCGCCTGGGCGCGCAGGACCAGGTCCTTCCGGTCGCGCGCCATCGCGCAGATACCGGTCGCCAGGTTGCCGCCGGCATCGTATCCGGCAATGGCCATGCGCCGCGCATCGCCGCCAAGCGCCTGTGCGTTGGCCTGTGCCCAGCGACCCGCCAGATAGCCGTCTTCGAGCGGCGCGGGAAACGGAAACTGCGGCGACAGCGAATAGCCCACCGCCACGACGATGGCCGGCGCCTGGCTGGAAATCGCCGTGGCCGGCACATCGGCGCAGTCGAGACCACCGGTCAGAAAGCCGCCACCGTGGAAATAGAGCACGATGGGCAACTTCTCCCGCGATTCGGCCGGGGCATAGATGCGCAAGGGAATGCGCTGCGCATGACCGGCAATGGTCACGCCACTGACGCGCACGGCAATGCGATGGAGGGGTGAATCGGCCATGACGGAGGGGAGGTCCTGCGGATGTTGCGATGCATGAATTCTGGTACAGTGCGCGAATCTGATAAACGCCTATAATCCAGAACACAATTTGGCGCAGCCAAACAATCGGACAGCCACGCTGCATTCGTTCGGTGCTGCGTACCGAAGCAGGGAAAGCCATAGATGGACAAGGTGCAAGCAATGGAGGTCTTCACCCGCGTGGTGGAGATGAGCAGCTTCTCGCGCGCGGCAGAGGCGCTGGGGCTATCCCGCACGTCGGCCACGACGATCATCCAGAACCTCGAAGCGCACCTGCATGTGCGCCTCATTCACCGCACGACGCGCCAGCTCAGGCTGACGGCGGAGGGCGCCGAGTATTACGAGCGCTGCATGCGAATCCTCGGCGAGATCGCCGAGACTGAAGTCGCCCTGACGCGCTCAGGCAAGGGGCCGACGGGCAAGCTGCGTATTGAAATGCCGGCCTCGCTCGGCCGCACCGTCGTCACGCCCCGGCTCCATACCTTCCACGCAAAGTACCCGGACATCGAACTGGTCGTGGGCTACGGCGACAAGCTCGTGGATCTGATCCAGGACGGCGTGGATTGCGCGATTCGTGCCGGGTCATTGCAGGATTCCAGCCTGGTCGCGCGCGGCCTTGGTGATATCCACACCGCCACGGTGGCCAGCCCCGCCTATATTCACCGTCACGGCATGCCGCGCAGCCTGTCGGACCTGCAAGATCACAAGGCCATCCACTACATCTCGAACCGTACCGGCCGCACGCTCGACATGAATTTCGTGGTAGATGGCAATCCCGTGGACGTGAGCATGCGCGGCAACGTCAGTTTCAATAGCCTGGATGCATACGTCACCTATGGGCTCAGTGGTGCCGGGATACTGCAGCCGCCCCGCTTCATGATTCAGGAGCATCTGCGCAGTGGCGCGCTGGTGGAACTGCTGCCCCAATGGCGGCCTCGCCCGATCCCGGTCGCGGTGGTCTATCCGCAGAACCGGCATCTGGCCCCCAAGGTGCGCGTATTCGTCGACTGGGTCGCCGAGTTGTTCGAGTCGTGTCCGCTGATGGCGGCAGCCGATTCCACGGGCGAGGCTTGCGAACTCGCCAGGAGCCGGGTTGCCCGCGCCGATCCTCCGCCTGCGCGGGCCCGGCCGGCCGTCGCGCAAGCGCTCGCGGTCTGAAGCCCGGTCGCTCGTTCGAATCCGTTCCTGCTGGTTCTTACCCGGGCCGGGCGGGCACCTTGGCGCCGATCGCATTCAAGCCGTTGGCCACGTCGTCGAGCAACGCGACGGATAGCGCCGGATCTGCCGAGGCACGCGCCAGCCCCATCGCGCCAACACAGGTAGAGAACTGAAAGATCGCCATGGCCCGTGGATTGCTGCAGCCTTGCGCCGCAAGCAGCCCCTCCAGGAAACGCAGGACCCGCTGCACATGGTGCGTGTAGGCGTGACGCGTGGCGGCGTCGCCGCGTGCCGCATCGTTGGCCAGCGCGACGATCGGGCAGCCGCTTCCGGGCGCATCGCGATGGGCGGTGCTCAAGTAATTGCGCAGCGCGGACGCCAAGTCCGGTGACGAGGCCGCCCAGGTATCGAGGCTCCGCGCGGCTTCATCAAAGGCTTCGGCCAACATCTCTTCGCGGGACGCGAAATGCCGGTAGAAGGCACCGGTCGTGACGCCGGCTTCCGCCGTGATCTCCGCCAGCCCGACCCCAGACATGCCGTGTTCACGGAAACGCCGCGCCGCGATCTGGATGATTCGTTGCCGGGTTGCGGCCTTGGCCGCCTGGGAATGGCCCATGGGTATCTTCGCGCCTGTCTTGGCTTCCTGGCTGGCACATCGCCAGCCTGCGCGAGATTTTAATCCATGCCCGGCGACACTGGCTGCGGGAGTGATGGTATCCGGCCTCGCGCTTGAAATTGCCGCGGTTCGGCCATTCCGTAACGACTGCAGGATCTGCTTCCAGGCGATCGCAAAACGTGGAAGAAGGCCTCATGCTCGCGCAAGGCGAATGCACCCAAAGGCAGCACTGTTGGCGCCGTGCAATATTGCAGAGCGCCCTCGCGGGCTTCCCCGTAACGCTGGCCACGAATCACGAATACATGCAGATGATCGTTGGTCCAGCCCATGACCATCTGGATGACTTCGTGGAATTGCCCAAGCGTCATGGTCTCGGGAATGAGCACACGTCGCCAAGCCGACGGACTCAATCCGCGGAGCGCGATTCGGAGTTGTAAGACGGAGGGCGCGGTTCGAGAGTCCGAAGTCATTAGCGCATTCTAGGTGGCTCATCAGCCTCACAGCGCGGGTCAAGGACTTCGCCCCCGTTTTGGCGCGATCTCCTTGCCGTCATCGTTGCTGTCCCTGGCCATGCGGCCCCCCGGTCCGAATTGAGGTCACTGCGATCCCATCAAGCTCGTGGTCGAAAGCCGCATACGAAACAAGCGATTATCCAGCGGCGCCTGAGAGTGTTTCCGCCTGCGACGTGTTTATCCGGGCGCCCGCAGAGCGTAACTTCGTCCCTAGCGTAATAACGCGACAACACAATATTTGGAGACACGTAATGCAGTCCGCCTACGGATACCAGACCCCACCAGCCGCTTCCGAACTCACCTCCGTCGAGGCGGGCACCCCAATGGGTGAGCTGCTGCGACGCTACTGGCAGCCTGTCTGCACCTCGGATGAGGTCAAGGACCTGCCGCGTAAGGAAAAGCTCCTTTGTGAGGAGATCGTCCTGTTCCGCGACGGGACAGGACAAGTGGGTGCCTTGAAGCCGCACTGCGCGCATCGCGGCGCTTCTCTTGAATGGGGCCGGGTAGAAGACAAGGGATTGCGTTGTTGCCTTCACGGCTGGCTTTACGACACCCAGGGGCGCTGTGTCGAAATGCCATGTGAAACCCAGGAATTCTGCACGCGGATGAATGTCTGGCAGCCGGCCTATCCAACCCACGAATTTGGCGGGCTCATCTTCGTCTATATGGGGCCGCCCGGCACCGAGCCGGTGTTCCCGATTTATGACGTCGTCGATCCGGACGTGGTGGGCGAGGTCGAACTTCGCGGCATGCGGCTCTGGGGCGACTACGGGATTGGCTACGTCAAGGACTGTAACTGGTTGCAGCATTACGAGAACATTGTCGATCCCTGGCACCTGATTCTGTTGCACCAGGTTATCAGCGGAAACCAAGGGCACAACATGCTCGATGGGCTGACGCAGGAAATGATGGCGCGGGACATGGCCAAGATAGATTTTCAGAAGACGCCATTGGGGGTGCGCTTCAACATGGTGCGCGAGCTACCGAACGGTGACTACTTCATTCGCCACGCCGAATGCATCGTGCCGAACGCCTTCCTCGTTCCCGCCGTCAACGACAGTGGTGCGCGCAAATCGCGCGCCACTGAACTGTCCTGGGCAGTGCCGGTAGACAACGAACATGTCCGCGGTCTCAGCATCGTCGCCTGGCCGCTGGAGGGTGGCGCACCGAAGCCCGGCTGGCGTCCCGGGACCGATATCAGCGACGCGATCCGGCCGGGCGCGGCCTTGGAGCGGAGTTACGAGGAGCGCCAGCGTAAGCCCGATGACCGCGAGGCGCAGGAGGGGCAGCGCGCCATTGCCGTGCACGCGCTCGAAAACCTTGGCACCTCCGACACTGGCGTCGTCATGTTGCGACGCATGCTGCGCGAGCAGTTGAAGCGGCTGGAACAGGGGCTCGACCCACTCAACATCGTGCGCGACAAGGACGCCGCGCGCGGCATTCCGACCTTCACCTGGAACGCGGTCCTCACCGCCAGCGAAGCCGCCGCGCTTGGCGACAACGTCGGGCGCTTCGGGTGATTTTCCGGAGCCCACGTCCCTGGCGCCCGATGCGCCGGGGACGCGTATTCCGCGATGCTCGACGGATTCATCCGCATCGCAGGCGAGTGCAGCGATGTGGAGGTACACGACACCTGCCACGCCTATATCGCGGAGTGCGATCGCGGCTGTAGCCCAATGTGGAGCGAAAACGAGATGCTCAAATTCACCTCCTGCAAGCACCGTCCGGACAGTCGCCTGTCCTACCCATTACCAGCATCGCCAAAAATCTGCGGGCTCGCCTTGCACCTGATGGGTCCCCGGGTATGAAGTACAACTCGACTGTCGTCATCATCGGCGCCGGCCAGGCCGGCTTCCAGGCAGCCGCGTCGCTGCGCCAGGCGGGGTTCGACGGCAGGATCCGGCTCGTCGGCGACGAGCCCTGCATCCCCTACGACCGCCCGCCCCTTTCGAAATCCTATCTTGCGGGCGAAGCCCAGATCGACAACCTTTGGCTGCGGCCGGAGACGTTCTACCAAAAGGAGCGCATCGAACTGGAACTCGGCGAGACCGCGACTGCCATTGACCGGCAGACGCGGCATGTCGAATTCGCCTCTGGCCGCAAGATTGCCTACGACCGATTGGTGTTGGCGACCGGTGCCCGCTGCCGTCCCTTATCGGTCCCAGGTGCCGGACTTGACGGCGTTTTTCCGCTGCGCAACCTCGCTGACGCAGACGCCTTGCGGCCGCGGCTCGCAGAGGCGAGCGAAGCGATTGTGATCGGCGCCGGATTCATTGGCCTTGAATTTGCCGCCGTTGCTCGTCAAGCCGGGGTTGGCGTACGCATCGTCGAAGTCACGCTGCGCCCGATGGGACGCGTTGTCTCCGAGGAGACATCACGCTTCTACACCAAGGCGCACCGGGACTGGGGCTCCGAGATTCTGCTCGGCACTGGTGTCACCCGTATTCTTGGCAACGGCCGCGTCAGCGGCGTTGAGACTAGCGATGGCCGCAGACTGCCGGCCGACCTCGTACTCGTTGGCATCGGCGTCCTGCCAAATACCGAGATCGCCGCGGCAGCGGGGTTGGCGACCGACAACGGCATTGTCGTCGACCAAAACCTGGCGACGTCCGACCCAGCGATTTTTGCGATTGGCGATTGCGCCAACTTCCCCAGCCGCTTCGCGGCGGGACGCTGCCGCCTCGAATCGATTCAAAACGCCGTTGACCAGGGCCATGCCGTCGCTGCTGCAATCGTCGGCAAGCCAATACCTTATGACAAGGTGCCATGGTTCTGGACCGACCAAGCAGATTTGAAATTGCAGATCGCCGGCAACACCGTCAGCCGTGATCGCGTAGTGCTGCGCGGCGATCCTGAGAGCCGCAGCTTCTCAATGTTCTGCTTCCGCGCCGGCACGCTGACGGGCGTGGAATCGATCAACCGGCCGAGCGACCACGTGATCGCGCGCCGGCTGCTGCTTGCCAGCCCGCGCCTGTCCCCAGAACAAGCCGGCGACCCTGATTTCGATCTGCGGGCGTATGCCACCAGCGTTTCGCGACGCGAGGCGGCGCACACATGACGATCGAATAACACGGGTGTGTTTCCAATCTTGGCTTGCCATTGAATGGCGAACGAACAACTGGGAGGACCGTAGAGATGGCGGGAGAAACTGCAAATTTCGGATTGCGCAACTGGCCGCCGGCGCCGGCAATCCGACCATTCGAGCCGACACCGCGCCAGCAGAAGATGCGCGACCTGGCGCTAGCCGGCCTGGCCGAGCCGTTTCGCGGAATAAGCTGCGCAGCCTCGCTAGTCGAGGGGCCATCCCCGCGCACTGCCACCGGCGCCTCCCTTGCCCCGTTGGTCGACGCGGCACACACCTTTCTCGCGAGCCTCGACGCCAGGCAGCGGCAAGCCGCCTGCCTGGCCATCGACGATGACGCGGGCCGGCAGTGGTCCAACATTCATGCCTGGTTGATACCGCGCAATGGGATTTGCCTTGCCGATCTCGACCATAGCCAGCGCGAGGCAGCGCTGGCACTGCTGCGCGAGACGATGAGCGAGACGGGTTATCAAACCGCGCGTGACGTCATGCGCCTCAACGAGCATGCCCTAGAGATAACGGGCAAGCCTGAGGAATACAGCGAGTGGTACTACTGGATCAGCATGTTCGGCACGCCGTCGCCGAACGCCCCCTGGGGCTGGCAGATCGATGGTCACCACCTGAACGTCAATTGCTTCGTGCTCGGTCACCAACTCGTCATGACGCCGACCTTTATGGGGTCGGAGCCCGTTCTGGCGCGGTTCGGCAAATATAAAGGTCTCCGCGTGTTTGCCGCTGAAGAGGAACACGGCCATGCGTTGATGGGCGCGCTGTCGGCCGAGGCGCGGCAACAGGCGACCATCGGCACTGACCTGCCGCGGGAAGTGTTCGCTGGTCCGTTCAACGATAACCGGCATATCGAGCCGGGCGGCATCCGTTATGCGGACCTGCCGCAGGAAGGCCGTGAGCGTCTCGAGGCGCTGCTGGCGACCTATGTCGGGCACATCCGCCCCGGTCACTCGGCACTGCGCTGGGACGAGGCCAAACGCCACCTCGCCGATACGCATTTTGCCTGGATCGGGCCGTTTGACGAGTCCAGCCCGTTCTATTACCGCATCTTGAACCCGGCAATCCTCGTCGAGTTCGACCACCAACCCGGCATCGTCTTTGACAACGATATGCCGTCGCGCGACCACATCCACACGCTCATTCGCACACCAAATGGCAGGGATTATGGCAAGGATCTGCTGCGCCAGCATTACCTCCAGTGGCATACCGGTGGGCACGGTACCCATACCCACTCGCACACCCACGGGTCACCCGCCCGTAGCACGGCTGAGCCCGGCGGCCGAAGTCCGGCCGAACCGCCGAAGTGAACGCCTGGCCGACGACGCATCGGCACGACTAAACCTGCAATGCTTAACCAACTGAAGGAGACGACTGATGCCCTACGCCATTCGCATTCACGAGACCGGCGGACCCGAGACTCTCACTTGGGACGAGATCTCCATCGGAGATCCTGGTCCGGGAGAAGTACGCCTTCGCCAGACGGCCGTCGGCGTCAATTTCATCGACACCTACTACCGTACCGGCCTCTACGAGCTGCCGTTGCCCTTGATCCCGGGGCGCGAAGCCGCCGGCGTGGTGGAGGCAGTCGCGCCTGACGTGACTTCGCTGAAACCGGGCGACCGCGTTGTTTATGGCGGTACGCAAGGCAGCTATGCCGAAGTCCGGCTCATGCCTGCCGATCGCCTCATCAAACTTCCCGACGGGATTAGCGACGAGCTCGGTGCCGCAATGATGCAGAAGGGCATGACCGCCCAGTTCCTGTGTCGCCAGATCTACCCGGTCGGCAAGGGTGACACGATTCTCGTGCATGCCGCCGCGGGCGGCGTCGGCCTCGTGCTCTGCCAGTGGGCCAAGCATCTCGGCGCGACCGTCATCGGCACAGTGTCAACCGAGGAAAAGGCGAAGCTTGTGAAGGCCCACGGCTGCGACTATCCGCTGATCCACGGCAAGGATGACTTTGTCAAAGCAGTGAAGGAGATCACAGGCGGTGTCGGCGTCCCGGTCGTCTATGACTCGATCGGCAAGGACACCTTTATGAGATCACTCGACTGCCTTAAGCCACGCGGCCTCATGGTGTCATTCGGCCAGGCGTCCGGCGCGGTGCCGCCGTTTGACATCAGCATCCTGAATAAAAAGGGCTCGCTATTCCTGACTCGCCCTACCCTCAATGCCTACCTGGAGACCCGTGCGCAGGTCGACAAGGTTGCCCAGGACGTGTTCGACGTCGTGCAGTCGGGGGTAGTGAAGGTGTACATCGGCCAGCGCTTTCCGCTCAAGGACGCAGCGCAAGCGCATCGCACCCTGGAGTCCCGCAAGACAACGGGCTCCTTGGTGCTTCTACCCTGACATAAAGCGCCACGTTCTACCTCACGATGTCGAGGTGCTGGCTCGATCATCGGCAAGCTCACGACATCACAGCTCGAAAGAAAAGGATGCCATTGATGACACACGCCAACTTCGACATGAATGCGGTCAGAAGCAAGATCGGCTCGTACGCCGATACGCTAACGCCTCTCGCTGATCGCGAACAGGAATACAAGGACCTGGTCGGTTTCGTGCCGCCGCGCATCGCCGCCCGACTTGCCGTGACGGGCGCGCTCGATCCGATACTGCTTGGTATGCAAGAGGACGTGCGCCGCCGCGCTATGTATCCGACATGTTTCGATACGAAGACCGCCCAGCTCATGGCATTCGGCATCCTCCTTGTCAAACTACTCGATGCAGCCACGTTGCACGCTCGCGCGGCGCGCCGTGCCGGTGCGACCTGGGAAGAGCTGCAAGCGGTCGTCAATCTCGCCTACTTATACGGTGGCATGCCGATCGCGAACCGCGGAGCGGAGATCATGGCTCAGCTGGCTGCATCCGAGATCGAGGTCCGGACCGATCCCACTGCCTAGCCGCAAAGGCGGCTCAAGACGTCTTGAATGATCCGCCATCGCGGCGGCTCTCCCCCCGCCGTTCTTGCCAAATACCGGAAATGAAATGCCGCAGCGCATGCCCGGTGGTGAGCGGCGGTGTCCTGGCATCGAGACGCTAGTTGGGCCACCTTCCGCAGGGCACTGAGAGGCCTGGCGGATTACGACTCCAGTCCTACCGATCAGGCATGGCGGCAAGCCAGCGCTGCTCGTCGGCAAACCGCTCGATCAGCATGTCGAGGAGCAGCCGGACCTTGGTGCTTAAGTGTCGCCGATGGGGGTAGAGCGCGACGATCTCCAACTCCTCTGTCCGGTAGTCGGGCAGCAGCGRCACCAGCGCGCCAGAAGCGAGAAGATCAGAAACAATAAACGGGGGGCACAGCCACAATCCGAGTCCGGCAGTTGCAGCCGAGCGCATGACGGTAATGCTGGCGGTGACCATGTTGCCCGACACGCGAGTGGTCGTTGTATTGCCGGCAGCATCGATGAAACGAAACTCGTTGCGGAAGAGCGAATAGGCGTAAAGCAGGCAGTTGTGGCCGGCCAGGTCTGCTGGCGTGTGCGGTGTGGAGTGCGTGTCGAGATAAGCCGGCGCACAGTACAACTGGTAGTGCCATTTCGCCAAGGTCCGTCTGATCAGGGTCGAATCAGGAGGCGATACAGGCATGATCGATAGGTCGAACCCATCCCGCACGGGGTCGATCGTCGCGTCGGTCTCGAAATCCAGCGAGACTTCCGGGTACTTGGCCGAGAAGTGGGTGGCGACAGGTGCAATAAAGCGGTCCAACGAGTGGTGGCAACGCAGGCGGAGACGACCGCGCGGAGTCGCCTGCAACGCGCTGGTATTTTCGTCCGCTTCCGCCAGATCCAGCAGGATCCTCGAGCAGCGTTCGTAATATTCGCGGCCAATCTCCGTCAGGCTGACATGCCGCGTGGTGCGGTTCAACAGGCGCACACCGAGGCTGTCTTCCAGCGCCTGTACCTGGTTGCTGATTGTCGTTGTCGAAAGGTCGAGGCGCCGCGCTGCCATGGTGAAGCTGCCGCTTTCGACAACGCGGACAAAGGCGGTAAGACTGGCCATCCGATCCATGCGTTCCACCGACCATCGCGTCACAGTTGACAGTCACTCATGATGGAGCGCCAAGCCAGCGTTTGTCAATGTGGCTGTCGTATCGCATCAAGCACATCGCTTTCACTTCCGCGGCTGTTCCTGCCCTGGATTCAGCCACATTTCTTCCCGCAAATCTCAATTGCGCGTCTCTCGCGATCGGCGCCGCGCCGCTGTGCGTCGGATATGGCGGCAACCAGTCCGCCCACAGGGGGAAATGCCCTCCAACCAGGTACATGATTTTTTCATGTCACCTGAAAGTCTATCCCGTTTTCGGGGAGTTATTCCCTCGGAAAAAGCGTTTATCTTGGACCCAATGCAGACGGRCCGCCATGTTGATCCAAACCGTCTGATTGACAAGAAACGCGTCAGGAAAAACCAAGTGAAACGGAGGTGAAACATGCCCAAAGGTCATGATGTTTGCAGCGTTGCCGAATTAAAGTCGGGCGACATGAAATGTGTCTTTATGGGAGCCACGCGGGTTCTGCTCGCCAACGTGGACGGCAAGGTCTACGCGACCAGCGATATCTGTTCGCACGCTTTGGCCTATCTCTCGGACGGATACCTCGAGGGCTCTGTAGTCGAGTGTCCGCTTCATGGTGCGCAATTCGACGTCATAACCGGGAAGGCGTTGTCGCCGCCGGCAGACGGAGATATTGAAACCTACGAGGTCACAGAGGCAGACGGCAGGATCTTTGTAGCCCCAGTGGAATTGGCGCTCGCGAAAAGCTGAGCCAGACCCATAGACCTGATAGATGCTCAATCTGAGCGTGGAGGAATACTGATATGCCTTTCGAAACAGCGTTGACCAGAGCGCTTGATTTGCGCGTTCCGATCTTGGCGGCCCCTCTCGGACGAGGTACAAACGCGGAATTTCTCGGAGCGATGGCCAATAGCGGCAGCTTCGGGTTTACTGCGCTGGCGCATATGGCGGAAGAGACTGTAAGCGACGAGCTTGCAGCGATAAACCGGGTCACGAACGGCCGGTTTGGTGCCAATCTCACCTTGGTCGTTGATCAACGGAAGCGGCTCGCTGCAGCATTGGATGCCGGCGTGCGCGTCTTCTCTCTATGGCAAGGAGATATCGAGCCCTATGTTCGTGCCATCAAGGATGCGGGCGGGCTTGTTTTCTGGACAGTGGGTGACGCAGAAGATGCGGCGCGGGCAAAGGAGTTGGGCGTCGACTTTATCGTTTCTCAAGGAAGGGAGGCTGGCGGTCATTTCGTAGGAAGCGCACCTACGATGACGCTCCTCCCCTCCATTGTTGACGCCGCGAATGGGGTCCCCGTGGTAGCTGCGGGCGGTATTGCAGACGGCAGGGGCCTGCTCGCTGCGATGGCTCTTGGTGCTTGTGGCGTTTGGATGGGAACGCGCTTTGTTGCGAGCAAGGAATCGGCCAATCACAGCGGTTACAAGGAACGCGTTGTTTCAGCTCGCGCGCGGGATCTTGTCGAGACCGAGCTCTTTGATCCGGTTGGGCAGGAATGTCCCCATTGGGTAATTCGCAACTCCACATTCTCTAAATGGGAAGCGGCCGGTTGCCCACCCGCCGGTCAACGACCTGGGGAAGGCGAGCCTATATCGCGCTTTCCGAATGGAAAGCCACTCTATCGCTATAACGTCGCGGCGCCTTGGGACGCCATGGAGGGAGAATGGGAAGCTAGCCCACTCTATGCCGGCGCCACAGTTGAACTCATACATGATGTGAAGTCTGTCGCAGAGATCGTTACGGAGATCGAGGCAGCGGCGCAGGCCGCGCTTGCCAAGGTTGCTCACTGGCAGACCGTCGTCAAATGAGGCAGGTGATCTATCAGAATGACAATCCACAACGGATCTTGGCGCCAGGCCTCGAATGGGGATGCGGCGCGCGACGTTCCGGGGCACCACGTAGCGTTCAGTCGCGAAAACGGGACTCGCAAGTGCATCGCCGGGTGTGCAGAGGGGTGTCAGCTGAAGGCTTCGCGCAGTGCGCCAAGGCGCTGGAAGATGCAACCAGGAAAGAGGAGTTGGCGTAAATGACATATCCGAATACTCAGTTGTTGATTGGTGGTGAGTGGGCCGACGCGCAGAACGGCGAGACCATGGACGTGGTGAACCCGGCCACCGGCCTCGTCATCGGGAACGTGGCGAAGGCCTCCACCGCCGATCTCGATCGCGCGCTTGAGGCCGCACAGAAGGGTTTCGAGGGCTGGCGCGACGTGCCTGCCAACGAACGGGCCCAGATCATGCGCCGCGCCGCCGCGCTGATCCGCGAGCGTGCCGATACGATCGCCCCCTGGATGACCCAGGAACAGGGCAAGCCGCTGGCCGAGGCGAAGGTTGAGACGCTGGCCGCCGCCGACGTCATCGAATGGTTCGCCGACGAAGGCCGCCGCGTCTACGGCCGCATCGTCCCGTCGCGCAATATCGCCGCGCAGCAACTGGTGATCAAAGAACCGGTCGGCCCGGTCGCGGCGTTCACGCCCTGGAACTTCCCGATCAACCAGGCCGTCCGCAAGGTGTCGGCCGCGCTTGCCACGGGCTGCTCGATCATYGTGAAGGCGCCCAAGGAAACCCCGGCATCGCCGGCCGCGCTGATGCGCGCGTTCGTCGACGCCGGCGTGCCGGCGGGCGTGGTGGGCCTGGTGTTCGGTGACTCCGCCGAGATCTCCAGCTACCTGATCCCGCATCCGGTCATCCGCAAGGTCACGTTCACGGGTTCGACCCCGGTCGGCAAGATACTGGCGGCCATGGCCGGCCGGCACATGAAGCGCGTGACGATGGAACTGGGCGGTCACGCCCCGGTGATCGTCGCCGAGGACGCCGACCTGGAACTTGCGGTCAAGGCCGCCGGCGGTGCCAAGTTCCGCAACGCCGGCCAAGTTTGCATCTCGCCGACACGGTTCCTGGTCCACAACAGCGTTCGCGCCGAATTCGCCAAGCGCATCGCCGCCCACGCCGAAAGCCTGAAGGTCGGCGACGGCCTTTCCGAAGGCACTACGTTGGGCCCGCTGGCCAATCCGCGCCGCGTCATGGACATGACCAGCCTTGTGGAAGACGCGCTCAAGTCGGGCGCCAAGCTGGAAACTGGTGGCACGCGGATCGGCGACGTCGGCAACTTCTTCGCACCGACCATTCTGAACGACGTCCCGCTCAACGCCTGCGTGCTCAATGAAGAGCCGTTCGGCCCGATCGCGGCTATCCGCGGCTTCGACAAGATCGAAGAGGCAATCGCCGAAGCCAACCGCCTGCCGTTCGGCCTGGCTGGCTATGCGTTCACGACGTCGATCGCAACGCTCCACATGCTGTCGCGCCGTCTCGAAGTCGGCATGCTCTGGGTCAACCAGCCGGCAGCGCCGTTCGCCGAACTGCCGTTCGGTGGCGTGAAGGATTCCGGCTACGGCTCGGAAGGTGGGCCAGAAGCGCTCGAAGCCTACCTGAACACCAAGACCGTCAGCGTCATGTCGGCAGCCTGATCGATATTGCGCGCCCGCATGCCCGGCGGCACAGGTCGGGTCGCGGGCGCCGGCTTAGAACAGGCCTTGAACCTTTTCGGGATAGTCTCCCGACATCTCCCTCGGAAGACTTCGCTTATCTCGACTCAGGCGCATGTGCGATCCCGCCGGGCCGCCCGTGTGCCGCCGAAGCTGACGACTCACCCAGAACCAACTCAAGCGGCACATTCACGCTACGTGGTTGTTTCACACCCTCCCCGGTCAACCGGTCAAGCATCAGATGTGCGGCCGCCTCCGCGGCGCGCTCGATGTCAAAGCGCAAAGTGGTTAGCGGGGGATACATCAACTCAAGCGTCTCGGGCGTACCGATGCCGATCACCGAAAGGTCTCCGGGAATATCCAACCCCGCCTTGCGCGCAACATAAACGGCGCCAGAGAGCAGGCGCGTTCCTAGTCCGATGATTGCGGTCGGGGGCACGGAAAGAGCGAGCATGGTCGCCATTTGGGTGCGTGACGAATCGATCGCCGAGCGTGACATGCAAACTAATTCGGGGTCGAACTCCAGACCCGCCTCCGCAAGGCCATCCCGGTAGCCGAGCAGCTTTTCGCGCCCTGGACGAATGTGCTCGCCGGGCCCGAAAAACGCGATACGGCGGTGACCTAATGAAACAAGATGTGCCATCGCCTGCTTCATGCCGCTACGGTGATCCAGATAGACGGTATCCATTGGTAGCGGCGTTTCCCGATCCAGAATCACCACCGGCAGGCTGCAGTTGCTGAAGAGGCTGTTGGCGGGGTCCGCGCTCTCCAAGCTCGGCGCGGCGATGATGCCCTCCAGCCGGCGGCTCTCGAACAGCGCAACCAGGTCGCGGTCGCGCTGTGGCTGGTCCAGCGTATTGCCGACCAGCATGGAGTACCCGGCAGCCTGCATATGCCTCTCGACTTCGCGGAAATGCGCCGCCAGCAGCGGGTTTCCGATGTTCGAAACGAGATAGCCAACCGTCTTGCTGCGCCCGGTGCGCAGATGGCGGGCTGCAAAGCTGGGCTCATAGTTCAGTGCCTCCACGGCCGCGTGCACCCGGGCTCTCAGCGCCTGGCTGGCATAGCCGGTGCCGTTCAGAACCCGCGACACGCTGCCGATGGAAACCCCCGCCGCCTCAGCCACATCTCTGACGGAAATCCGTTGCGTCATGGTCTTCCCTAATGAAAACGTTCCACAGTTGGACGCCAAATTTGTTGCCTGATAACTTATCACAAACGGAAATCGTTTTCACATTTCCCCACATTAACTGAGACAGCACCAAACTATCCAATGCAGCCAGACCGTCCTTCGCGCCCCATTTCCGCGCCCGCCGGCGCCGGCCTTGCAGGCGAGGCCATGTGTGGATCGCTGGGCGGCCAACGCATCCTCGTTGTCGGAGGCGGACAGCTCCCTTCCGCCGATACGGGGAATCCTGTCAACAACGGACGCGCCATCTGCATGACCCTGTCCCACGCTGGCGCCAGCATCGCCTGCGCCGACAAGAGCACGGAGGCAGCGGAACTCACCGTACGCAGTGTGCGGGACGGCGGCGCGGTGGCCATCCCGGTCGATGTCGCCAGCGCCGGCGGCATCAAAGGGATGGTCCAGGCTGCACGCGCGGCGCTGGGCGGCCTCGACGGACTCGTACTAAACGTGGGCATTAGCCGCCGCGAGCGCCTGGCGGAACTGACGGCCGACAGCTGGGACGAGGTGATGGCGGTCAATCTGCGCGCGCACATGCTGACCGTGCAGCAAGCCTTGCCGCTTATGTCCATGCACGGCGCCGTCGTATTCGTGTCTTCAGTTGCGGCCAGGCTGCCCGCGGGAATGAATCCGGCATACGAAGCCTCGAAGGCAGCGCTCGGTGCCCTGTGTCGTGCGACCGCGCTGGCCGGGCAGCCTAACCACATACGCGCCAATGTGGTCATGCTCGGCCTGATCGATACGCCGATGGGCCGCGCGGCCTCCGCGGCGCGGCCTGGACGCACCGCCGCCTTGCCGTTCGGGCGGCAAGGCACGCCCTGGGAGGTCGCGCATGCAGTGCGCTTTCTGCTATCGGCGCAAGCCTCCTATATCAACGCAGCCGAACTTCCCGTCGACGGTGGCTTAAGTGCAGGCGTTGCATCTGCGCCGTCCTGAATCCCGCTAGGCGGCTGGCACCAAGCCTGGCGCGGCTCCACCCGGAGCTTGCCGCCGGCAACAACTACGACAACGGAGACATCCCATGCTTCACAGACTGATCTGTGCGGTCGCGGCCGCGCTCGCCCTGCACATTGCGGGGCCGGTACGGGCCGAGGCCTATCCCTCACGGCCAATCCGATTGGTGGTGCCGTTCCCGCCCGGCGGCGCCGCGGACATTTTCGGACGGCTGCTCAGCCAGCAACTGACCCAAAGCCTCGGGCAGCCGGTGCTGGTGGAGAACCGCGCCGGCGCTGGCGGCAACATCGGCGCGGCCGCCGTCGCCAACGCGGCGCCGGACGGCTATACCTTGCTGCTGGGCACGATCGGCACCCATGGCATCAACCCGACGCTGTATGCCAACCTGCCCTACGACCCGAAGAAGGACTTCCAGCCTGTGGCCCTGGTTTCTTCCGGCGCGAATGTGCTGATCGTCAACTCTGCCTTGCCGGTGCGCAATGTGAAAGAACTGATTGCGCTGGCCAGGAGCAAACCTGGCCAGTTGATGATGGGCTCGTCCGGCAATGGAAGCAGCATTCATATGTCCGGTGAACTCTTCGAGCATATGACCGGCACACAGCTCACGCACGTGCCCTACCGCGGTGGCTCGCCCGCGCAGACCGACCTGATGGGCGGGCGGGTCCAGTTGATGTTCGACAACCTGCCCACCTCGCTGCCGCTGATCGCCAAGGGCCTGGTGCGCCCTCTCGCCGTGACCTCGGCGCGCCGTTCGCCCGCACTGCCGGATGTGCCGACCGTTGCCGAAGCCGGCGTACCGGACTACCTCGTTAGCAACTGGAGCGGCATCTTCGCGCCTGCACACACGGCGCCGGAGATTGTGAACCGGCTCAATGCCGCGGTCGGCCAGGCCGTGACAAGCCCGGCGCTGCGCCAGCGCTACGCGCAGATGGGCGCCGACAGCGGCGCGGACCTCGGCACCGGCAGGAACGCAGGCAGCCAGCCGATGAGCGCAGCGGAATTTAGCAGATTTGTCGATGAGGAGATGAGCAAATGGGCAAGGATCGTCAAGGTATCGGGAGCACGGGCGGAATGAGTGAAATGAACGAGACGCAACGGATGAAAACATGCAGCCAATCGACTACCTGCTGAGAACCGCCAGCGCCACGCCGGCGCGCATCGCCTTGCAGGCGTCCGGCGAATCGCTGACCTATGGCGAGCTGACGCAGAAGGTGCTCGCGCTCGCAGCGGCCTTCCAGGCGCTGGACTCCACGCCCGGATCGCGCGTCGGCATCTGCGCCGGCAATAGCGTGCAGCATGTGCTCGCGCTGCTGGCTACGCTGGCCGCCGGCAAGTGCTGGGTGCCGCTGAATCCGCGCGCCTCGGTCCACGAACGGGCCCGTATCGTCGACTTCACCGAGCCGTCCATCCTGGTGGTGGAAGACAACGGCCCGAGCCAATCCGGCACGATCACGCAGGGCACCCGCGTGATCGCCTGCGGGCCGCAGGCATCCGGCCCGGACAGCTTGGCCGGACTACTAGCTGCCTGGCGCGGCCGCGTCCCGCTACGCGTGCAGCGCGAACTTGGCGAAACGCAGGCCATCAAGTTCACCGGAGGTACCACCGGCGCGCCCAAGGGCGTCATGCAGTCGCTGCGGACCTGGAACACGACAGTGGTGTCCATCCTCACCGCAATGCAGTTGCGCGAGGACGAGCGCTATCTCGCCGTGGCTTCCATTACCCACGGCACATCTACCTTCCTGCTGCCGGTGTTCGCGCGCGGCGGCACGGTAGTGCTGGCGGATACGACGAGGCCGTGCGCACTGCTCGATCAGCTGGAGCGCGAGCGCATCACCGCGGTGTTCATGCCACCCACGCTGATCTACGATTTGCTGGACGAACCGGGCGTAGGCGCCCGGGACTGGTCCGCGCTGCGGCACCTGATCTATGCGGCGGCGCCGATGCGCGCCGACCGAATTGCCCAGGCCATCGAAGTCTTCGGCACCCTGGAGACCTCGTTCGGGCAGACCGAAGCCCCCGGCATCATGGCTTTCCTGCCTGCCAGCGAAATGCGCGACCCCGCCCGCCACGGCTCTGTGGGACGTGCCACCTGCCTGACCGAGCTCGCCATCATGGGGCGCGATGGCAGGTTGCTGCCGGCTGGCGAGACCGGAGAGATCGTGGTGCGCGGCGACCTCGTCATGTCCGGCTACTGGCGCCAGCCCGGCAAGACCGCCGAGGCACTTGCCGATGGCTGGCTGCATACGGGCGACGGCGGCTACCTGGACGCGCAAGGCTACCTGTACCTGAAAGACCGGTTGCGCGACGTCATTATCACGGGCGGCTTCAACGTGTACCCAAGCGACGTGGAGAACGCGCTCGGCGCCCATCCCGCGGTGTGCCGCTGCACTGTGCTCGGCATGGACGACCCGCGCTGGGGAGAGGCCGTGCATGCGGCCGTGCAACTGCATGCCGGCGTCACCGCCAACGCCGCCGAATTGCAGGCGTTCGTCAAGGAACGCCTGGGTTCGGTGCAGGCACCCAAGCGCATCCATTTTGTGGAAACCCTTCCGCTCACGGCCAACGGCAAGGTCTCGAAGCTCGAAGTGAAGACCCTGCTCGCCGCCAGTGCATGCAATTACGCCAACGACAACCCTCAAGGCAAGGAGCCTCTTTCATCATGACACCGACAGATATCCTGGTAACCGGCGGCTCCGGCGGCATTGGCTGGGCCCTGTGCAAGACGCTGCGCGAGCGCGGCCACACGGTAGTGAACTTCGATCGGGTGGCACCTCCCGAGGCCGGCGTGACGCATTTCGTCGAAGTCGACATGGCCGAGCCGGCGCAACTCGCCGCCGCGCTTGGCGAAGCCACGGCCAGCTTTGCCTTCGCCGGCCTCGTCAACAACGTGGCGACCCTGCGGGCGGCGAGCCTGGAGGAAACCAGTCTTGACGACTTCGACAAGCAGATCGATGTCAATGTCCGGGCGGCGCTGCAATGCACTCAGGCACTGGTGCCGGCCATGCGTGCGGCGCGCCACGGCCGCATCATCAATATCTCCAGCCGTGCCGCGCTGGGCAAGGAACTGCGCACGGCGTACTCGGCCAGCAAGGGCGCCCTGAACGCCATGACGCGAACCTGGGCGCTGGAACTCGCGGCGCACGGCATCACCGTCAACGCCGTTGCTCCGGGGCCCATCGCCACGGCGGCGTTCGGCGAAGTCAACCCGGCCCGGGATGCGTTGACGCAGCGCATTGTGAACGGCGTGCCGGTCAGGCGGCTAGGCAAGCCGGAAGACATCGTCCACGCTGTCGAGTTCTTTCTCGACGAACGCGCGTCCTTCGTCACCGGGCAAGTGCTGCACGTCTGCGGCGGCATCACCGTGGGGCTGAGCGCATGAATGGCGTACGCACCGAGATCGGCTACACCACACCCGATCGCATCACGCTGCGCGGACTCGACCTGGCCACCGAGGTGATTGGCAGGCTGGATTTCGTGCAAACGCTCTGCCTGGTCGCGCTCGGCCGCCTGCCCAGCGCGGCGGAAGCACGGATGATTGACACGCTGCTGGTGACCGCGGTCGATCACGGGCTGACGCCAAGCGCGATCAGCGCCCGCATGACCTGGCTCGGCGCGCCGGAATCCTTGCAAGGCGCGGTCGCCGCAGGATTGCTGGGCGCCGGGGAGCGCTTCCTCGGCACCGTTCAGAACATGGCGGAGATGCTGTTGCAGGAAGGTGCAACGCTGGCGGCTGATGCTGACGGCGACACCATCGCGGCGCAGGCACGGCACATCGTCGCCGCTCGCCGGTCAGCCGGCAAGCCGATACCTGGCGTGGGCCATCCGATCCACGCGCAGGGCGACCCGCGCGTGCCGGCCCTGATGGAGGCAGCCAGGGCAAACCACTTCCACGGCAAGTATTGCCGTCTTGCGCTTGCACTCGGTGAGGCCTGCGATGACGGCGCGCGCCGCGCCCTGCCGCTCAACGCCGCTGGCGCGATCGGCGCGATCCTCGCCGAAATGGGGCTGGACCCGTTGTTCGGTCGAGGCCTGGCGCTGATCGGACGCTGCGCGGGACTCGTCGCCCACTTGATCGAGGAATGCGAGCAACCGATCAGCCAGCAGGTATGGAACCTGGTCTTGCGCCAGGACGCTCGCAACATATTGCCGTAAGCGGCCAACCCTTCTACCCCTGTTCCCACCACGACATCACCTGCCGCAAGGCAGGAAACGGAGACAACGCAACATGGCAAGATTGCCTTATTTCGATGTGGACAACGTGCCCGGCCGCCTTGGCGAGCAACTGCGCGGACGTCCCGCCCTGAACCTGTACCGGGTGCTGCCGCATGCGCCAGAGATCGCGCTCGGCTTCCTCGGCCTCGGCCGGGCCATTCTCACCGAGACCGTGCTGCCGGCGACGCTACGCGAGCTGGCCATCCTGCGGGTGGGCGCGCTCAGCGGCGCCAGCTACGAGGTGCATCAGCATCGCCGCGTGGGGCGCGCCGCCGGCCTGCCCGAGGAAAAGATCGATGCCGTGCTGACGCCCGACGCCAACGGCGACTTCAGCGAAACCGAGCGCCTTGTCATCGCATTTACCGATGCCGTGGTGCGTGACGTCAAAGCGCCGGCGGCGCTCTACGCGCAGGTTGCCGCGGCGCTGGACGCGCAGATGATGGTCGAGCTGCTGGCGACCATCGGCTTTTACATGCTGGTGTCGCGCCTGCTGGAAAACCTCGAAGTCGATATCGAAAACCCACCGCTGGAAAAGCTGGAGCTGCGTCATGACTGAATTCCTGGAAAGTCGTCCGGACCAACAACTCTTTGCGCCCGCGCTTGGCCTGCCGCGCCGCGAAGGTCGGCTCGCCGGGCGCCGCATCCTGGTGGTCGGCGCGGGCCAGCGCCGCACCGTCGATCCGGTGCCATCCGTGGGCAACGGCCGCGCCATGTCGCTGCTGTTCGCGCGTGAAGGCGCGGCCGTGGCATGCGCCGATATCGACATTACCGCCGCGCAGGACACGGTCGACCACATCCGGCTCGAGGGCGGCGTCGCCGTGCCGGTCCAGGCGGATGTGGCGGACCCCGCGCAGATCGCGCGCATGGTGGCGCAAGCCAACGCCGCGCTGGGCGGGCTCGATGGCTTGGTGGTCAACGTCGGCATCGGCAACCAGAATCGCTTCGGCGCGGAGACGCCTGAGGACTGGGGCCGTGTGCAGGACATCAACCTGCGTGCCCCGATGTTCTGCGCCCAGGAGGCGGCCGCGGTCATGCCCGCCGGCAGCGCCATCGTGTTCGTCGCCTCCACTGCAGCAATCTCGCCACTGAGCGGGCTGCCTGCCTACGAAACCTCGAAAGCCGCATTGATGGCGCTCGGCCGTGCCGTGGCGTTCGCCGGGCAGCCCAGCGGCTTGCGCGCCAATGTGCTGGCACCGGGACTGATCGACACCCCGATGGGCCGCGACGCCTCGCGCGCCAGGCCCTCGCGCGCAAGCCGCCCGCTGCCGTTCGGCCGGCAGGGCACAGGCTGGGAGGTTGCACATGCCGCGCTCTACCTGATCAGTGCCGAGTCCTCCTATGTCAACGGGCAGATGCTCATTGTCGATGGTGGCCTGTYGATCGGTGCCGTACGCRCCGCGGGCTGAAGGTTGGTGCACAGCCGGGCCTGTGCCGTGCAATGTGCATTGGCTCGGCCCACCATCACAACATCATGATGGAGACAAACATGATGCGGTATTGCTGCAATACATTGAAACTCGGCCGTTTCCTGGCCCTGGCATGCGCGCTTGGCATGGCCCTGGACCTTCTTGGCGCCGCGCCGGCGATCGCGCAGCCGTGGCCGGCACGGCCGGTTCGCCTGATCCTGCCCAGCGCCGGTGGCAGCGGGCCCGACACCATTGCGCGCATCTTTGCCGAGCGCTTGTCGCGCACGCTGGGCCAGCCCGTCGTGGTCGACAACCGGCCGGGCGCTAACGGCGTCATCGGCGTCGACGCGGTGGCCAAGGCGCCGCCTGACGGCTACACCTTGCTATTCGCCAGCTCCTCTTCGACCGTCATCAGCCAGGCCCTGTTGCAC
>NZ_JBFTND010000008.1:0-66111 GCF_056397305.1 Cupriavidus sp. 05N40 | reverse complement strand
GCCTGGCGCTGGGCCTCTACGCCATTGCCGGCGGCATCGCGCTGGGCTACGAGGTGGTGTGGTCGCAGGCCATCGTGCAATTCATCAGCACCCGCAGTTTTGCCTTCAGCGTGGTGCTGGCCACCTACCTGTGCGGCCTGGTCGCCGGCAGCGCGCTGATGGCGCGCCGCGCCGACCGCGTGCGCGATCCATGGGGCCTGTTCGCCTTGCTGATCGCCGGTGCCGGTCTGGCGGCGCTGCTGGAGATCGTGTGGCTGGGCGACTGGCTGCTGCGCTGGCAGGCGCTGGCGTCGGCATGGATGGTGGCGGCGGGCGGCAGCCAGCTTGTCGCCATGTGCGCGCGCTTCGCGGTGGCGGCGCTAAGCGTGGTGTTCGTGCCGACGCTGCTGCTCGGCGCGGCCTTTCCGCTGATGCTGCGCATCGCCGTGGACAGCAGCCGGATGGGGCGGGATGTGGGCGCGGTGGTCGCCCTCAACACCGTGGGCGGCATCGCCGGCAGTGCCATCGCGGGTTTCGTGCTGGTACCGGCGCTGGGGCTGGTGCACGCGCTGGCGGCGCTGGCCGTGTCGGCGTGCGCGGTGGCGCTGGCGGCCGTGCTGATGGGGCAGGGCGTGGGCAGGCCGGCGCGCTGGGGCGGCGCGCTGCTGGCCGTGCTGGCGTTGGGCGTCGCGCTGCTGGCGCCGCCCGACCGGCTGGCCGTGCTGCTGACCCGCGCGCGCGGCGGCGAGCTGGTGTTCTACGAGGAAAGCCGCGGCGCCACCGTGGCCGTGGTGGAACAAGCCTTCGGGCAGAAGCGCTTCAAGCGGCTGTATATCCAGGGCGTGTCCAATTCCGGCGACACCATGACCTCGCTGCGCTATATGCGGCTGCAGACGCTGCTGCCGCTGCTTATCCACCGCGAGACGCCACGCTCGGCGCTGGTGATCGGCCTGGGCACCGGCATCACGGCCGGTGCCATGCTGGCCTATCCCGGCCTGGAGCAGCGCGTGGTGGCCGAACTGCTGCCGGCGGTGGCGCGCGCGGTGCCGCAGTTCGCCGGCAACTACGGCGTCAGCGCCGATGCGCGCGTGCAGATCCGCTTGCGCGACGGCCGGCGCGAACTGCTGCAAAGCCAGCAACGCTACGACCTCATCACGCTGGAGCCGCCGCCGCCGTCGGCCGCCGGCGTGGTCAACCTCTATTCGACGGATTTCTACCGGCTTGCCGCCGCGCGGCTGCAGCCCGCCGGCCTGGTCGCCCAGTGGCTGCCGTTGCCCACGCAGAACGACGAAGACACCCGGGCCCTGGTGCGCAGCTTCCTCGATGCCTTTCCCTACGCCACGCTGTGGACCACCGAGTTGCACGAGATGATGCTGGTGGGATCGCCCGCGCCCATCGAGCTGGATGCCGCGCGCATCGCCGCGCGCTTCGCGCAGCCCGACGTGGGCGCCGCGCTGCGCGCGGTGGGCATCGCCTCGCCAGCGGCGCTGCTGGCCACCTGGGTGACCGGCCGCGAGGGGCTGGAGCAATACGCGGGCGACGCCCGCCCGGTGACCGACGACCGCCCGCGTATCGAATACGCGCCGTGGGTGCGGCGCACGGACTTCCCGCTGGTGCTGGAGCATCTGCTGGCGCTGCGTACGGAGCCGCCGCTGCGCGGCGCGGACGACGGCCTGCGCCGCGCCATCGCGACCGAGCGGCAGAATCTCATGACCTTCTATGGCGCGGGCCTCAATGCCTACCGGGGCGACCGCGAGCAGTGGCTGCAGGATATCCGCGAAGTCATGCGCGCGGACCCGGGCAACCCTTACTACAACTGGTTCGTGGGCGGGCGGCGGAGCATGGCCGACTAGCGCGGCGATACCGTTTCCCCGTCACTTTATTTTCTCGGTGCCCGATATGAAATCTTTCAAGCGGCATGCCGTGGGCCCGCATTGCGCGCTATGTTGAAGCTGATGCGCCGCCAAAGCCCCAGCCAAGTCTTGCGTGCCGCCGGCGTTGCATATCCTCCTTTCGCAGACCTTCAGAAACAAGACCAGGAAAACCCATGCCAACACGCCGCCTGTTCTCCCATTCCCTCTCCGCRCTCGGCTTCGGCGCCGCCATGGCGTTCGCATCCGCGGTTCACGCTGCGCCGCCGAAGGCCGTGGGCATTGCCGAGGAGGCCGTGATATCGGGGCGCATCGTCGCCATCGATCCGGATACCAAGGCGGTGCTGGTGCAGGGTCCGCGCGGCAACGTGGTCGAACTGATCGGCGGGGACGAAGTCAAGAACTTCAAGCAGGTCCGCAAGGGCGATATCGTCACGCTGGCGCGGCAGGCCGTGTTGGTGACGGGGCTTGAGCCGATCGACAGCAAGGACACCCCGATGACGGAAACGGTGGAGCGTACCGCGCGCGCCGGCGAAGGCGACAAGCCCGGCTTCGCGCGCGAGATCACCACCACGGTCACTGCGCAGGTCACCAAGGTCGATGCCAAGAACCGCACCATCACGTTCCGCGGTCCGCAAGAGACACTGCGTACCGTGGCCGTGCGCGATCCCAACATCGACCTTAGCAAGATCCAGGCGGGCCGGCTCGCCAAGATCGTCTATCGCCAGATCGTCTCGATCACCGTCAGTTCGCCCAAGTCCTGAGGCGTGGGCGCCCGCCGCAGGGCGCAGCGGAGCCGAACGTGGAAACACCTGCCGAGTCCGATGGCCGCCGCGAAAGCGGCAGGATTACCCGCAAGCACGTGCCGCGGCGCTCCCACGCCGCGATCGGCAACGTGGACCGGGATCCCGTGGAACTGCTGGAGATCAACAGCGCAGGCCGCGTCGAGCGGCTGGTGCCGCTGCGCTACGGGCGCATGATCGAATCGCCGTTCGCGTTCTACCGCGGCAGCGCCATCCTGCAGGCGCACGACCTGGCGGGCACGCCCAATTCGGGCCTGACGATCCAGATCTGCGGCGACTGCCACCTGGCCAACTTCGGCGGTTTCGCCAGCCCGGAGCGGTCGCTGATGTTCGACCTCAACGATTTCGACGAGACCAGTCCCGGCCCGTGGGAATGGGACCTGAAGCGGCTCGCCGGCAGTTTCGTGGTGGCGGCCAGGCATCTGCGCCACAAGCGGGGCGTGGCCGAAGAGCTGGTCTACCGCGCGGTCCGCAGCTACCAGGAGCACATGGCCGAGTATGCCGGCATGGGCATCCTGGACACCTGGTATGAGTGCATCACCTTCGAGCGGCTGATGGCGCAGACGCAGGCGCCGCAGGTACGCAAGCGCCTGGAGCGCGGCATGGAACGCGCCGCCGAGCGCACCAGCGAAGCGCTGCTGTCCAAGCTGGCCGAGCGCGTGGGGGAGCGCTGGATCATTCGCGACGCGCCGCCCGCGGTATTCCATGTCCAGGGCAAGAACACGCTGTTCTCGCCCGAGGACAACTGGATGAAGGTCACCGATGTCAACAAGGCCATGGACAAAGCCTTCGATGCGTACATGTCCACGCTGTCGCCGGACCGGCGCCAGCTGCTTAGCCATTTCACCCGGCACGACGTGGCTTTCAAGGTGGTCGGGGTGGGCAGCGTCGGCACGCGCTGCCTGGTCGTGCTGATGATCGACAACCACGGCAAGCCGCTGTTCCTGCAGAGCAAGCAGGCCACGCAGTCGGTGGTGGCGCGCTTCTTCAAGTCGGCGCCGGTCGCGCACGAGGGCCGGCGCGTGGTGGAGGGACAAAGGCTGATGCAGGCCGCCAGCGATGTCTTCCTGGGCTGGAACGACGGTCCGTTCGGCCGCCATTTCTACCTGCGCCAGCTGCGCGACATGAAGCTGTCGCCGGAGATAGAGCTGATGGATGTCGACACGCTGGGAGGTTATGCGGCGCTGTGCGGGTGGGTGCTGGCGCGCGCCCACGCCAAGGCCAGCGGCAGTGCGATCGAGATCAGCGGCTACCTCGGCAGCAGCGACGCCATGGCCGATGCCCTGGTGGCCTATTCCAACGCCTACGCCGACCAGGTCGAGCGCGACTTCGAGATCTTCGTCAACGCATGCCGCTCCGGCCGGCTGGAGGCGCGCACCGACGCCGACATGGCGGCGGACTTCCGCGTCTAGCGCGGCAGCCGGTGCGGCGGCCTCAGTCCGCCAGCGCCTACTCGGCGCTGATCCGGTTGACGCGGATCACTTCGCCCCAGGCCTGGATGTCGCTGCGCACGGTCTGCGCGAACTGCTCGCTGCTCTTGGCCGGCATCTGCGCCAGGTTCAGCTGGCGGAAGCGCTCGCGCATGGCCGGGTCGCCGAGCATGCGGTTCACTTCCGCATTGAGCCGCTGCACGATCGGCGCCGGGGTGCCGGCCGGCGCGAACATGCCGTACCAGCTATCCGTATCGAACGGCACGCCCTGCTCGGTCATGGTGGCCAGCCCGGGCAGCGCGGGCCCGCGGTGGGTGCCGCTGAGGGCCAGCGGCCGGATCTTGCCGGCGCGGATCAGTTGCAGCGGCGAGGACGAGTCGACGAAGGCCACCTTGATGATGCCGCCCTGCAGGTCGTTCAGGATCTGCGGCACGGTCTTGTAGGGCACGTGGCGCAGCTTGATGCCGGTCTGCATCTTGAGCGATTCCATGGTCAGGTGGCCGCCCGATCCCACGCCCCAGGACGCGTAGTCATAGGCGTCCGGGTGGGCTTTCATATAGGTGACGAACTCTTTCAGGTCGCGCGCGGGGAAGTCCGGCGACACCACCAGGAAATTGCCGCCGGCGCCGACCTGGGCCACCGGCACGAGATCGCGCAGCGCGTCGTAGGGCAACTTCGGCTGCAAGGTCTGGTTGATGACCACGGAGGCCGCAAAGGTAAACAGCAGCGTGTAGCCATCCGGCCTGGCCTTGGCCACCGTGTCGTTGCCGATCATGCCGGTGGCGCCGGCCTTGTTGTCCACCACGACGGTCTGGCCGAGCGCCTTGCCCAGGCGCTCGGCCAGCAGGCGGGCGAACAGGTCGGTGCCGCTGCCGGCGGAGGAGGGCACCACCAGGCGGATCGGGTGCGCGGGCCAGGGGGCTTGCGCACGGGCCGCCTGGAGCGGGGCCAGGCTACCGGCGGCGGCCAGGATCGCCACGGCAAGGCAGCCGGCGTGGCGTAGTGTCCGGCGTCGGTCGGGGTTTCGCATGTCTGTCTCCATTGCGGTGGTGTCCGAGGCGGCGGCGGGCATCAGCGGATGCCCAGGGCGTTGCGGCCACCTTGTTCGATCGCGCCGGCAGCGGCCGTATAGAGGCTGCGCGACACGTAGCTGCGCACCTGCGAGGCGCGCTGGCGCAGCAGGGCAGCCTTGCATGCGCGGGCACGCGCCAGCGTGGGCGAGTCGCCGTCGGCGGTGGCCAGCACGTCGATCACGTGCAGCGCCAGCTGGGTCTCGCCGCGCGCGGCCAGCGACTCGGCATGTCGGATCAGCGCATCATGATCCGTCACGGCGGCGGCGATCTCCGCGGCGGCGCGGTCGGGCGCGCACGGGTGCAGCGAGGTCGGATTGCGGTCCCACCAGCCGTTCTCGGAGCGATAGATGTCGCGCGCGATATAGCTCGGGTCGCCGTAGGCGGGGCGCATCCACGGCTGCTCGAACAGTTCGGGCGGCAGCTCGAGCCTGGCGAGGACTTCGCGCTCCCCGCAGCCCTCATTCATCAACCTGACCACCTCGGCACGCAGCCAGCGTAGCGCGCGCGCCGTCTGTGTCAGCACCTGCCGGCACTGTGCCTCGCCTTCGAGCGCGGCGCCGAACTCGCGGATCACCGTGCGCGGCGCCAGCGCGGCCAGCCGCTCCAGCGTGTCGGCCCAGCGCACGGTATCGCGCAGGGTGCGCAATGGCGTGCCGATATTCGGGATGGAGTCGATCACGGCGGGGCCACCGTACAGCAGCCGCTGCTCCGGCAGCCAGACAGCAACCGCGTCGTCGGTTTCCGACGGCGCCCACAGGATCTCCACGCGCCGCGGGCCGCTGCCGAGCACGAGAGAATCGGTAAAGGTCTCGCCTGGCGCGGGGCTGACCAGGCGCCCGGCCAGCGCGCCCGCCGGGTGGCGAAACTGGATCTCCGCCATGCGTTCCTGCAAGCCCATGGTCTCCAGGTAGCGCGCGCGGCGCGCCGGCACATTGGCATGCGCGATCACGCGCGGCGGCGGGTCCGCGCGCTGCGCCGCGTGAGCCAGCCATTCGGACAGGCCGGCGTTGTAGCCGAGGTGCCCATGGCTGAAGCAGATGGCGGCCAGGGGCAGGGCGGTGTGCTCGCGCAGCGCCGAGATCATGCCGCGCGTGACCTTGCCGCCGGGCCCCGCGTCCACCAGCAGCAGCGCGCCCCCGATATCGGCAACAAAAGACTGGCCCTGCCCGTGCAGCAGCCATACGCCGTCGGCGATGGCCTCGCAGCCCGTGCCGGTGATCAGGGCGTCTGCCCGGTTCTTGATGTCCTGCATGTCTCCTGCCTCCTGTTCTCTGTGTGTCGTTGCCGATGAGCATAGCAATAATCTCAGAGATTAATCTCGGGAATTATCCCTAGTGGAAGCCGGCGTGCGCCGGTTGGGCCCTGTCCTCGGCAGGCGGCGCCGGGTACCGGCCCTGCTCAGGGACGAGGCTGGGGTAATCCCCAGATGTCCGAACCCGTTCTGCCGAGTTTAATCTCGGGTATTACAACTAATGCGAGAGATTAATCGCAACCTGCCTGGCAGGAACAGCCCGCGGGCCGGCCAGGATTTCATTCACGAAGCAGAACGGGGTAGCAATGATGAAGAAGAAGATATTGTCCGGTGCGGCCTGCGCCGGCCTGCTGGCGCAGGGAGCTTATGCGCAGTCGTCGGTGACGCTGTATGGCGTGGTGACCGCGGGCCTGCAATACGTGAATCATGCGCAGAATGTGAGCGGCGGCGTGCTGGCACCCGGCAGCGGCTCGCAGGTGTTGATGAGTTCGGCCGGCATCGCGCAATCGCGTTTCGGCCTGCGCGGCGTGGAAGACCTGGGTGGCGGCCTGCAGAGCCTGTTTGTGCTGGAGAACCAGTTCAATACCGACAACGGGCAGCTCGGCGGCGGGCTGATGTTCGGTCGCCAGGCCTATGTCGGACTCAAGAACGCCTATGGCCGCGTCAGCTTCGGGCGCCAGTACACTTCGTCCTTCCTGACGATGGCCAACTTCATGCCCGCCGCGTACGCGCCGGAGTTCGAGCCGGTGGTTGGCTTCGCGGGGCCGAATTTCCGCGAGAGCAATATGGTGCAGTACCAAGGCCAGTTCGGCCCGGTGGCGCTCAATACGCACTGGTCCTTCGGCGAGCGCGCGGGCTCGGCCACGGCGGGCTCGGCATATGGCATCGGGCTGTCCTATTCGGCCGAAGCCTTCGCGCTGGGCGTGGCCTACGATGAAGTCAAGACGCTCAACCAGGCGCAAGCCAGCGGCGCCTCCGGGGCCAGCGAGTACGGCCGCGACATGCGCGCCGCCGTCGGCGCCAGCTACCAGATCGGCAAGGTCAAGCTGACGGGCGGCTATCGCTGGGGCAACTCGGTGGCGCCAGGCACGGGCGGCTTCACGCTGCTGCCGCACCGCGACGACATGTACTGGCTGGGCCTGAACTGGGAGGCCACCGCCGCGCTGCGGCTGACACTGGCCTACTACTACGACGACATCAAGCACGCTACCATCGGCGGCGTGAAGGTCAATCCGGCCAATCCGCAGCAGTATCTCGCCATGGCCGACTACAACCTCTCGAAGCGCACTGATTTCTACGCCGCCGTCATCTATGCGCGCAATGCCTCGCTGAACTGGGACAACATCGCCTACCTGCCGAACGGCCAGTCGGTGGGCTACCTGCCGGCCACCTCGCAGACCTATTACAAGACGCCGGGCGCGAGCGGCCAGATGGGGATTTCGCTGGGTATCCGCACGATCTTCTGAGTGCCGCAACGCAGGTACGCCCGGGATCGAACGGATAGCGCTGGCTTGCCGTTCGTCCGGGCGCATCGCCGCGGAGGCAATACGGCGTGGCCGGTGCCGGGCGCAGGGAAACAGCATGTCGCCATCGCCGCGTTGCGGCGTATTCCATGCTGTACGATAGCCATTATTTGGCATCCGCTATAGTGCCTGCACCGCTGTTGCATGAGGCGCGCTTCAGCGGCGACCAGGGCATCTCGTCCCCTGTCCGCCGTGACGGCAGCCCAGCGCTGAACGCGACACAGGACTTTGCTTACCGACCCCCAATATGGACATCTCCACGCGCGACCTGCGCGCCTTCCTGGCCTTGATGGAAGCGCGCAACTTCACGCGCGCCGCCAGTGTGCTGGCGCTCTCGCAGCCGGCCTTCAGCGCCCTGATCGCGGCCCTGGAAAACCACGTCGGTGCGAAGCTGTTCGACCGCTCCACGCGTACCATCGCGCTGACACCGGAAGGCAAGCTCTTTGCCGAACACGCGGCCCGGCTGCTGGCGGAGATCAACGATGCGGTCGGCAGCGTGCGCGACCATGCTTCGCTCAAGCGCGGACGGACCACGGTTGCCGTGATACCGAGCCTTGCCGGCGGCTGGTTTCCGGACATCCTGCAGTCATTCGCGCGCCTGCACCCGAACATCAGCGTGGTGCTGCGGGACGAGTTCTCGCGCGAAGCGATCGCCGCCGCGCGCGACGGCGACGCGGACTTCGCCATCGCGACACCGGCGGAGTCCATGTTGCCCGGCATGCGGCTCGCGCATTTCCACGCGGACCGCTTCTCGGTGATCTGCCCCAAGGGACATCCCCTCGCCACGCGCCGCACGCTCAAGCCAAACGACCTGCTGCCCTATCCCTTCATTGCCGCACCGCGTGGCAGCGTCGCCACGGCGCGGCTCGCCGCCAGGATCGCGCCCGCGCAGCTGAATGTCGTGCACGAAGTCGAGCACCTGCATACGATGCTGGGCATGGTGCGCGCTGGCGTGGGCATCAGCGTCGCTCCCAACCTGGCGTTGCAGGCACTGGCTCTGCGTGATCAGGTTGCGATTCCGCTGGACCGCAGCCTGACGCGGGACATCTACCTGGTCACGCGCGAGCCGCGCAATTTCTCCACGGCGGCGGCCGCGCTGTTCGACTTTATCCGGGGCCATCCGCCCGAAGCGGCGCCGCAGACGCGCAAGCGCTAGAACGGACGGGTCAGCAATTGACGCAGCGTGCGGATGCCGTCGATGTAGTTGCCCAGGCGCAGGTTCTCGTCGTGGCTGTGCTGGTTGTTGTCGGCGTTGACCAGCGGCAACAGCACGCACGGGATGCCGAGTTCGCGCACCGCGATGCCGGTGGGAACCGAGCCGCCCATCATGCGGATGCAGACCGGCGCTTCGCCATGCGCCGCGACCAGTGCGCCTTCCACCCAGCGGCACAYGGGCTCGTCGGCCGGGGTACGCACCGCATGGGCCATGCCGTTGAAGCGTGGCTGCACCAGGCGCGCCAGCTTCGGGTACAGGCGGCGATCGTCCTCGGTGGGCTCGCCCTCGATGAGGTGGAAGCCTTGCGCCAGGACGTGCGCGCGCAGCAGTCCGAACAGCCTTTCCGGGTCTGTCTCCGGCACAGTGCGGACATCGAACGATGCCGTGGCTTGCGCGGGAATGATGGTGCGCGCCGCCGCGCCGACCTGAGCGGCGGCGACGCCCACCACGTTGAGCGTCGGGTACTGCAGCGCTTCCTGGTAGGTCCCGCCCACGCGTTCCGGCTGCGCGATACCGGCACGCGCGCGCAAGACACCGTCGTCGTCCGGCACGGCTTCGAACTGGCGGCGGTCGGCATCGGTCAACGCAATGCCGTCGTAGAACCCGTCCACCCGCACCCTGCCATCGTCGTCCTTCATCGATGCCAGCAACATTGCCAGTCGGAACACGGGGTTCGCCGCGTAGTTGCCGAACTGGCCGCTATGCAGGTCGCGGCGGGGGCCGAATACGGTCAGCGTGGTCATGAACGCGCCGCGATTGCCGAGGATCATGGTGGGGCGATTGCTGGCGTGCATCGAGCCGTCGAGTACCAGCATCGCGTCAGCCTTCAGGGCCTCGCGATTGGCCGACACCACCGTCCCGAGGTTGGGCGCGCCGATCTCTTCTTCGCTGTCGAGCAGCACCTTGAGATGCACCGACGTGCCGCGTGCCTCTTCGGCCAGGCTGTCCAGCGCGGCCAGCAGCATCATGATGGGCCCTTTGTCATCCGCCACCGCGCGTGCCACGAGCCGCGCATCGCGATCGATCGTGTCGCCGGCAAGCGCATCGGCAGGATCGACGTATGCGCCATCCGGCATCGACCTGGAGGGGCGCAGCGTTGGCTGCCACGGGCTGGGCTGGCTCCATGGCTGGTTGGCCAYGGGCTGCGCATCCATATGCATGTAGCAGAGGATGGTCGGCGCTGCCGGATCCGGGCAGCGGCGCCCGGCCAGCAGCATGGGACGTTCGCCGTTTGGCAGCGACGTCACCGCGAAGCCGCGGCGCGCGAATGCCTGCGACAGCCAGTCGGCCGTCTTGCATACGTCCGCGGCGTCGGCCGTCACGTTCGGCAGCCTCAGCAGCGCGAGAAACTCGCTCCAGCTCGCGCGCGCGGTCTGTACGGCGCGCACATCTTCCGTCGCATGGTCGGGAGCAGCGCGCATGGTCGATTTAGCCAGCATAGCGTCACTCCATGCGGATGTTTGCATCCCGCGCCAACTGGCGGAACTGCGTGATCTCGACGCGCGTCCTGCGCCGGAACTCCTCCGCGCCGCCAAACAGCGTTTCCAGGCCCTGCTTGGCCAGGACTTCGCGATACCCGGCGTCGTGCACGATCGCACGCAGTTCCGCCTGCAGCCGGTCCACGATCGGCGCCGGGGTGCCCTTGGGGGCGACCAGTCCATACCAGAACGAGGCCTCGCCACCGGCGACGCCCACCTCGGCGAATGTCGGCACGTTGGGTAGCAAGGGTGAACGCGTGGCCGAACTGATCGCCAGCGGACGCAGCTTGCCGGCCTTGATATTCCCCTGCACGACCGCCACCGGATCGATACTCAGGTCGATCTGCCCGCCGATGACATCGGTGAAGACCTGCGCGCTGCCCTTGTACGGCACCGCCGTCATGTCTGCCTTGATGCTGCGGGCGATCATCGCGCCAACCAGGTGGGGTGCGGAGCCGGGACCGAAGGTGCCGTAGGTCACGCCGGCGCCTCCTGCATTGGCCTGCCTGGCGATATCTGCGAAGCTATGGATCTTGCCGGTGGCGCGCGTTGATACCACCACGGCGGTCTGCGCCACCATGCCGATCGGCGCCCAGGTGGTGTCGGGATTCAGCGGCAGGTCCTGCCGCAGCGCTGGCAGCACGGAGAAAGTGGTCGAACCCGAATACAGCAACGTCAGCCCATCCGGGGCAGCCTTGGCGACGAATTCGCTGCCAATCGCCGTCGCCGCACCGGCACGGTTCTCGACAATCACGGGTTGGCCCAGGCGAGCCTGGAGCTTGGAGGCCAGCGCTCGTGCCGCGATATCGGTAGTACCGCCCGCGCCGAACGGTACGACGATCCTGACCGCGCGCTGGGGATAGGGATCGGCATCAGAGGCGGTGGAGGCAAGCGGGAAGCCTGACAGAGAGAGCAGAAGCGCAACGCCAAGGCGTCGGCTCAGGGGGGCAAAAAGCATGAAGGGAACTCGTGGTGGATCGGTCTTGCATGCACTCTACGATTCCGAGACTGAGTTGTGAAATCRATTGTTCAGGTCAAACTATTTGTTTTCCAGATCGAGAATCTGCGCCCTGGCAGAGCATGCCGGACGTGGGTCGAGCAAAAACAGAAACGACGATGGCCGAACGTGGTCACCGTAGCACTTGCCAACAAGATGGCTATGGTCGACTCACGCCCGGCCAGCTTGGCCGGGCCCTGAGAAAAATGGCGATTCACGTTGACCCCGCGCGCCGCGCAAGCATCCGCGCGGACCCAAAGCCTCCAGGAAGAAAGGCTACGTTGCCGGCTGCGGGGCGCGATGTCATGTCTCGACCATGCGCGTCCTCAAGGCCGGACGTGTCGTTTGATCACCTTGAAAGGGGTGATGCCTAGGCCTTGACGATCCAGCCCTCGGGCGCCTCGATGCGGCCGGTCTGGATTCCGGTCAGCGTATCGAACAGCCGTTGCGTGATCGGCCCGGTTTCATGCTCTTCGTGGAAGACATGGAGTTTCCCCCCGTACGAGATTGCCCGGATGGGCGTGATCACCGCGGCGGTACCACACGCCCCGGCTTCCTCCAGTTCGTCCAGCCGGTCGATCAGCACATCGGCTTCCACCGCGGGCATGCCAATGTACGCATGCGCCAGATGCAGCAGGGAAAGGCGCGTGATGCCGGGGAGAATCGACGGGGAGTGGGGCGTGACGAAGCGGCCATCCTTCGTGATCGCGAAGAAGTTCGCCGTCCCGACTTCCTCGATCTTGGTACGTGTCCTGGGGTCCAGGTAGATGCAGTCGGCGAACCCGGCCTGTTTGGCTTGCGTGCCGGGCAGCAGGCTGGCCGCGTAGTTTCCACCCACCTTGGCAGCGCCGGTGCCGTGCGGCGCGGCGCGGTCATAGTCGGAGACGGAAAAGATCTGCGCCTTCAGGCCGCCTCTGTAGTAAGGGCCGACCGGGACGCAGAAGATAGAGAAGATGAATTCGGGCGCGGTGCGAACCCCGATGCTGTCGCCGACGCCGATCACGAACGGGCGCAGGTAGAGCGCGCCGCCGRTGCCGTAGGGGGGAATGAAGCGGGCGTTGGCCGACACGACTGCCTTGCAAGCGTTGATGAACATGTCGGTCGGCACGTTCGGCATGAGCAGGCGGTCGCAACTGCGCTGCATGCGCAGGGCGTTCTGGTCGGGGCGGAACAGGTTGATCGAGCCGTCTTCCGTGCGATAGGCCTTCAGCCCTTCGAAGCATTGCTGCCCGTAGTGGAGCGCGGTCGAGCCCTCGCTGACATGAAGGACGTTGTCCGCGACCAATCCTTCTTCGTGCCAGGCGCCGTCCTTCCAGTGGGCGCGGTACCGGAGGTCGGTCTTGATGTACTCGAACCCCAGCCGGTCCCAGTCGATAGCGGGGGTGTCTGCGTTTGTCATTGAGCTCTCCATTGAGTTGAACAGGATCATGATGCCATTGTCATGATCCGAGGATTCCCTGCCCGGAACTGGATTGGCGGGGGTGACCGGCGCCACCCCGCCGAGAACCAGCGAGGACGCCACGAGATGGTACCAATGCCGCGGCTCTCCGGGCAGGCCGCGCCGCCAGGGAAGGCGTAGAAGTTACATGGATGTGCTGCCTGAGGATGGGTCGGGGCGGCCCGCTGCACCAGCAAGGCTTGCCGGCGGTTTCCCCTTGCTTGCCGGGACCATGGCGTTAGACCCATAATCCGATGCATTACATTGCCGGCATCCTTCGAGCCTATGACCCGTACACGCAATCGTTCTCTCGCCACCATACTCGCCGACAGCGCCGTCCTCGACAAGCCGCTGCCGCGCAAGTCGGCCGAAGGGGCGCAGGCCGCCGCCGGCCCGCTGGAGAACGAGACGGCACGGCGCATGCTGGAGATCGCGGAACGCCTGTTCGCCGAGCACGGGGTCGAGCTGGTGCCGCTGCGCCAGATCGTGGTGGRGGCGGGGCAGCGCAACCGTTCAGCGCTGCACTATCACTTCGGTTCGCGCGAGGCGCTGGTCAGCCAGTTGCTGAATTTTCGGCTCACGCATGTCAACAAGGTGCGCAACCGCTACCTGGACGAGGTCGAGGCCGCCGGCCTGGCGGGGGATGTGCGCGCCATCGTGGAAGCGTCGATCAGTGCGCTTGCCGATACCATCCGCGATACCCCCTGGGGCGCACGCTACGTGCAGGTGCTGGCGCAAGCCACGTTCAGTCCCAGCCTGGTCAATGCCGACCTGATCGATCCGGACGCCATGACCGGCGTGTTGCGCGCGCGCAGGATGATCGCCGCCGCGCTGCCCGCGATGCCGCGCAAGGTGCTGCACCTGCGGCAGGTCTGGTTCAACAACAGCGCGGTGTATTCGCTGGCGCAGTGGTGCCGGCGCGCGCGCGGGCCGCGCGGGCTGCCGCCGGTGGCCGAGCTGGTGGACTACTGCACGGCAGGCCTGACCGCGCCGATCAGCAAGCCGCGCATCGTGCYGGCTGGCGCGCGGGCAGAAGGCAAGGGCGAGTAGATTGCGGCCGCCAGTGTAGTTTTTGCGCAGCAGGAAACGCCAAAAATGCAAAAAAAGCGCTGAAAAGCCAGAGGCGCGTGCATGTGTCACCCGATCAGGTGATGGCGCCGCCTGCCGGACTCTCTATGATCCGGCGCTGAGGCGTGCCCCGCGACCCGCCTCTTTAGTCCTTCAGCCCTTGACCACCCCGGCCAGGGGCTTTTCTTTGGCCGGGTTTCCGGCTCGTACGGTGCGGGCCTCGATGTGCTGGCCTCCCTGGCCGTTCAGGCGCATGCATCCCCTCAAGGCTTGCCCAGGAACAGGTAGAAGCTGTAGCGCCCGCCCGGGGCCCGCCCGTAGGCAAGGTAGAACGGGCCGACCGGGCTATCCAGCGCCAGGAACAGCGAGCCTGACTTGAGCAGCCCGGTCGGGCTGCCCGCCACCAGCGGCCCGCCCATGCGCCCGGCTTCGAGCGACATGCCGGCATATACGCCCTCCAGCAGGGTCTGCTTGACGAACTTGTTGTAGTAGACGAGGCGCGCGAACTCCAGGTTGCTGCCGATCAGTTCACCCGTGCTATAGCCCGATTGCTTCAGGAAGCCGCCCCACTGGAACAGGTCGTAGCGCGGCAGCGGATTGCCACCAATATTGCTGCCCGCCTTGAAACCCACGTTGATCGTATGCTCGCCGTACGACCACGCAAAGGTGCCGTCGGTATCCGCCTTGACATAGGCCTGGTCGGCGCCGAGTGCGTGCTGCGACGCGTAGACGCGCAGGGCGCCGCCATAGCCGAAACGGGGAAAGTTCACGCTGTCGAGCTGGTCGAACAGCAGCCGCCCGGTGATGGCGCCCCGGCCGAAGCTGCCCGGTCCCGGGCTCAGCAGGGCCGGGCCGGTGCTGAGCGAGGCGTTTTCATGTCCGGTGAGGACACCCAGGCGCGCCTCGCCGTACTTGGTGAACTGGCTGCCCACGTCGAGCGCGGCGTCCATGCGCCGGAGGTCGTAGATGGCAACGCGGTTGCCGCCGCTGTAGATATTCACCGGCCGGCGCTCCAGTTCGATGCGCGGGGCGACGAAGAAGTACTGGTGCACGTCGAGCGGCTGGTAGAACTCGCTGACGAGGCTGCTGGTCTGCCCTGCCTGGAGATCGGTTCGCCATTCCGCGCCGAGCGAATTGAGCCAGGTGCGGCGGTAGCTGGCCAGTACGTTGAAGAAGGCATCGCCGCGGAAATCCGAGTTCAGGCCAAGTCCGAAGCGCAGGTAGTTGGGGCCGTAGGATTTCTCGACGGCATCCACCGCCAGCACACGCTTGCCGGGCTCTTCGAGAAAGCGGTAGTTGACGTGCTCGAAGTCGCCGGTGCCGAACAGGCGCCGCATGTCCTGGTCGAGCTGGTCCTGCTGGATCGGCTGGCCAGGCTTGGTCTCCATGGTGGCGGCAGCGAAGTCCGGGTTGACGCGCTTCATCGGCGCGAAGCGGATTTCGTCGACGCCGCGGGAGTCGGGCGGCGCGAGGGATCGCTGGCGCACACGCAGCGCGGCATACGCCTGCGGTGGCAAGGCCAGTGCCGAAAGGCGGTCCGCCACCTTGCGCGCCGCCGCCTCGCCGATGGGGATGGTCTTGAGCAAGTTGTCGAAGTCGCCCGCGGAGAAATCGCCCAGCTCCGGCTGGATCAGGATGTCCTGCGGCTTGAGCTGCGCCAGCGAGGCGCGCACGTTCTGCTCGCTGAGGATATTGAGCATCTGGCTGGTCACGCCGATCACCGAGGTCAGGTCTTCGCGCTTCATCAGGGTGGTGCCGAGATTGACCGCGATGACGATGTCCGCCCCCATGCGGTGCGCCACGTCGACGGGCAGGTTATCGGTCAGGCCGCCGTCCACCAGCAGCCGCCCCTCGTATTCGACCGGCGCCACCGCGCCGGGCACCGACATGCTGGCGCGCATCACGTTGGCAAGTTCGCCCTGGCTGAACACCACCGCGGTGCCGGCGACGAGGTCAGTGGCCACCGCGCGGTACGGAATGGGGAGCGAGTCGAAATCGCGATAGCCGGGCGTCCGCGCCAGCGTGCGCAGCACGGTTTCGAGCTGGACACCCGACACCAGTCCTTTGGGCAGCAGCAGGCCCTTGCCGCTGACGCCGATCTCGGGCGTGACCAGGTTGGTGTGGTCGTCTATCTTGCGGCGGATCGCCAGGTCCTGGCGTGGCGGGCGCTCCTTGAACAGCTTCTCGGTGGAAAGGCCGCCGACCAGTTGCGCCATCTCGTCCGGCGCCATGCCCGTGGCATAGGCCCCGCCCACCAGCGAGCCCATGCTGGTGCCGGCGATACAGTCTATCGGCACGCGCAGCTCATCCAGCACCTTGAGTACGCCGATATGCGCGGCGCCGCGCGCCCCGCCGCCCGACAGCACCAGGCAGATGCGCGGGCGCCCGACAACTGGTGGGGGGCCTGCCACCGGGGCAGCGGGCGTGCCGGGCTGTGTAGCTTGGGCAGGTTGGGCCGGTTGCGCCGGTTGCGCGGGTTGCGCGGGTTGCGCGGGCGCCAGCGGTGCCGCTGCGCTGGGCTGGACCGGCTCCGCCGTCTGGGCCGGCACATCGCGCGATACGCCCGACATGGCCAGCAACGCCAGGACCGCCAGCATGGCCGGCAGCCGGTATATGCGGGTACGGAAGGACGAAGAGTGCATGGATGGCGACGGCAACGGCTGGCTTTGGCTTCCTCGCTCGCRCGAAGGCTTGCCGGAAGGCCCGGCGCTGCGCTGCCGGCATGCGCTCCGGCCCGGATAACGACTAGGGCAGGGTGTGGCCGCGGCCCGGCGGGGGCATCGGGGCCATCGTGGCCGGCGTCACGCCCGTGGATTGCTTGAGCGGGCCCRCATAGCCCGCCTCGTCCTTGCCTCGCCGGCGCGCGCCGGGTCCGCTGGCCCGATACACGGCGTGCTTCTGCGCATGCGCCGCGCCCGCGGGGGGCGGCCGCAGGCTTGCGGCATCCAGGTGCAATTCCATGGCGTGTTCCTCGGGTGGGCGGCGCGTTGCGGCGCACGACGCGCTACGCGCCGTGCCTGCTTAGAGCCGGGAGGCGTCTTTCATGTTCGATCATGGGCCGGGGCAGGGCAATTGAATGTTTTCGTGATTTACCGCGGTTTGTGCTGCACAACATGCCGTGCGCACCCGGCCACGCGCCTGGCTGACGGCTTCCGTTCTCTCCGGCCTTGACTTTATTACTTACGATATATATCTTAAGATATGTTTTTAGATAGTCAGGAGCACTCGCCATGCGTCACCCCCTCATGATGGGCAGGATGGGTCACCACATGCTTGCCCACCTTTCTTCTCACTTTTCGTCCCACCCGCATCAGGCCATCGGGCGCCACCGCCATGGCGGCGGACCCGGCGGCTTCTTCGGCGGCGGCGGGGACGGCTTCGACGGCGACGGCGACAGCTGGCGCCGCGGCCGCAAGTTCAGCTCCGACGACCTCCAACTGATGCTGCTGTCGCTGCTGGAAGAAAAGCCCAGCCACGGCTACGAGCTGATCAAGGCGCTCGAGACCCGCACCAATGGTTTCTACAAGCCCAGCCCCGGCATGGTGTATCCGGCCCTGACCTTCCTGGAGGAGGTGGGCTACGCCACCGTGGACAGCGAGGGCAACAAGAAGCGCTACCAGCTGGCCGAACCGGGCCGTTCGCACCTCGACGCCAACCGCGAGCGGCTCGCGCTCATGCTCAACAAGCTCAAGCACGTGGCGCGCAAGATGGAATGGGTGCGGCGCGCCTTGTCGGGCGACAACGCCGAGGCGGGCGTTGCCGAAGACGATGCCGACACCCGCGGCGGCTGGCTGCCCGAGTTCGTGCAGGCGCGGCTGGCGCTCAAGCGTGCCTTGCTGCTGCGCACGGAAGCCAGCCCGGCCGAGCAGCGGCGTATCGCCGCCATCCTCGCGCGGGCGACCGCGGAGATCGAAGCAGAGCCGCCCGCGCAAGCCGCGCCGCGCTGAGCGCCGGCCCTTGCCCTTGCCCTTGCCCCTGTCCCTGCGGACACCCGCACGACACAAGCCAACCAACAGGACCAGATACCGATGACTACCCGCGACCTCACCGTCCAACGCGTTCGCCATACCCTCAAGATGCGCCTGCTGCAGGTGGTGCGCACGCAAAACGTGTCGCCGCAGTTGCTGCGCGTCACCCTGGCCGGGGGCGACCTCAAGGACTTCGTCTCCGCCTCCTTCGACGATCACGTCAAGGTCTTCTTCCCCGCCCCCGGCCAGCACAAGCCCGCGCTGCCGGAACTTGGCCCCAACGGCCCGGTGTTCCCCGAAGGCGCGGCCAGGCCGGCCGCGCGCGACTACACGCCGCGCCGCTACGATCCGGTGGCGGGCGAACTCGACCTCGAGTTCGTGCTGCATGGCGACGGCCCCGCCTCCACCTGGGCCGCGCAGGCCGCGCCCGGGCAGTATCTCGGGGTGGGCGGCCCGCGTGGCTCATTCGTGATTCCCGACGGCTTCGACTGGCACCTGCTGGTGGGCGACGAGACCGCGCTGCCCGCCATCGGCCGCCGCCTGGAAGAACTGCCGGCCGGCGTGCGCGCGCTGGCGGTGGTGGCGGTGGACAATGCCGCGGCCCGGATCCCGCTGCCCAGCCGCGCCGAGGTGGAAGTCCGCTGGCAGCATCGCGACAGCGCGCCGGACGGTGATGCAGGGCTGCTCGAACGGGCCCTGCGCGAGATCACGCTGCCGCGCGGCGAAGGCTATGTATGGGCCGCCGGCGAGGGCGCCGCGATCCGCGCCGTGCGCCAGTACCTGGTGGGCGAGCGCGGCATCGAGAAGGGCCGCATCCGCGCGGCCAGCTACTGGAAGGCCGGTGCCGCCGCCGTGCACGAGAACCTGGACGACTGAGCGCGCGGCTTGTCCTTGTCGCTGGCGCAAGGCGGTTTTACAATGCAACCGCTCCGCCGCGGGCGCCGTTCCCGCCGGGGCCGCGCCAACGCCGCGCGCCGCATTCCGCGGCGTGGCACCGGCGGCCTGCTCACGGAGTTGCGTCTATGGTGCGGCGAACCAGCCTGGAAGGCGCCGAGTGTCCGGTGGCCCGCTCGCTCGATGTGATCGGCGACTGGTGGTCGCTGCTGATCGTGCGCGATGCCTTCGACGGCCTGCGCCGCTTCGGCGAGTTCCAGCGCAGCCTCGGCCTGGCCAAGAACATCCTGTCCGACCGCCTGCGCACGCTGCTGGCGCACGGCATCCTCGAACAGGTGCCGGCCTCGGACGGCAGYGCCTACCAGGAATACGTGCTGACGGCAAAGGGCCGTGGCCTGTTCCCGGTGGTGGTGGGGCTGCGCCAGTGGGGCGAGGCTTTTTTCTTCGCGCCCGGCGAAGCGCATTCCGTGCTGGTGGACGCCGTGGCCGGCAAGCCCGTGCGGCCCCTCGAGGTACGCGCCGAAGACGGCCGCCTGCTGGGGCCGGACGATACGGTGGTGCGCAAGGTGGACGGCGCCGGCGGCAAGGCGGTCAGCGCCGGCAGGCCGCGCACATCCCGTGCATCGCGTGGATAGCGTGGGTAGCGTGCGTAGCGTTGGATAGCGCCGCGCTGCGAAAACCCGTGGACGCCACGCGCATTCGCCGCTAAGATCTTTTCCGTTCGGCCGCAAACAACGGCCGGCAGCGTCGCTCGGACGGTTCCGGGCGCTTACGTTCAAGGAAAATTCATGTCCGCCTCCGCAGGCAAGCGCCGCTTCGCGCGTATCGATCGTCTCCCCCCGTACGTCTTCAATATCACCGCCGAGCTGAAAATGGCGGCGCGCCGCCGTGGCGAAGACATCATCGACATGAGCATGGGCAATCCGGACGGCGCCACGCCGCCGCATATCGTCGCCAAGCTCACCGAAGCCGCGCAGCGGCCCGACACCCACGGCTACTCCGCCTCCAAGGGCATTCCGCGCCTGCGCCGCGCCATCTCCCACTGGTACCAGGAGCGCTATGCGGTGGAGATYGACCCGGACAGCGAAGCCATCGTCACCATCGGTTCCAAGGAAGGCCTGGCTCACCTGATGCTGGCCACGCTGGACCGCGGCGACACCGTGCTGGTGCCGGACCCGAGCTACCCCATCCATATCTACGGCGCGGTGATCGCCGGCGCCGATATCCGCTCGGTGCCGCTGGTGCCGGGCGTGGATTTCTTCGCCGAGCTCGAGCGCGCCATCCGCGGCAGCTATCCCAAGCCGAAGATGATCGTGCTGGGATTTCCGTCGAATCCCACCGCGCAATGCGTGGAGCTGGACTTCTTCGAGCGCGTGATCGCGCTGGCGCGCAAGCACGACATCTTCGTGGTGCACGACCTGGCCTACGCGGACATCGTGTTCGATGGCTGGAAGGCGCCGTCGATCATGCAGGTGCCCGGCGCCAAGGACATCGCAGTGGAGTTCTTCACGCTGTCCAAGAGCTACAACATGGCSGGCTGGCGYATCGGCTTCATGGTSGGCAAYCCGGACCTGGTGGCSGCGCTSACGCGMATSAAGAGCTATCACGACTACGGCACCTTCACGCCGCTGCARGTGGCSGCCATCGCCGCGCTGGAAGGCGACCAGCAATGCGTCAAGGAAATCGCCGCGCATTACCAGACGCGCCGCGACGTGCTGGCGCGCGGGCTGATCGAATCCGGCTGGCCGGTGGAGATCCCCAAGGCCTCGATGTACATCTGGGCGCGTATTCCCGAGCCGTATCGCGCGCTGGGTTCGCTGGAGTTTTCCAAGCAGTTGCTGGCCAAGGCCAAGGTCTGCGTGTCGCCGGGCATCGGCTTCGGCGACTATGGCGACGAGTACGTGCGTTTCGCCCTGATCGAGAACGAAGGGCGCATCCGCCAGGCCGTGCGCGGCATCAAGGCGATGTTCCGCACCGACGGCCTGGTCAAGGTGCCGGTGGACGAGCACGCGCCGCACGGCCACGCACCCAAGGCGCGTGGCTGAGCGGGCTGCCTAGCCGAGGTCCGCCAGCGGGTGGGCCTCGGGCGGCCACGGGCTGGCGAAGAACGATTGCACCGTGGCGTCACTGACTTCCTTCGGCGAGGGCACGCGCCAGCGCGGCGCATTGTCCTTGTCCACGATCAGCGCGCGCACGCCTTCGATGAAATCGCCTTGCGTGAACGCGTGCGACACCACGCCCAGCTCCATGCGGAAGCAACTCGCCAGGTCCAGCCGCCTGCCGCGCAGCAGCAGCGCCTGCGTGACCGCCAGCATCAGCGGCGCACGCTTGCGCAGCACCTCCAGCGTAGCGGCCGCCCATTGCGCGTAGCGCGGGTCGGCTTCCGCCGCGAGGCTGGCGAACAGCTCGGACACGCTGGCGTCGGCGCGGAAATGCTTCAGCACGGCCGGCAGCATCGGCTGCAACGGGGCCTGCTCTGCCGCGGCATGGAGATGCGGCTGCAGTGCCGAGCGCAGTTTTCCGAGCACATCGCCGTCCCAGCGGATGGCGGCCAGCGTCTGCGCCAGGTTCTCCAGGCTGGCCGATGGCACGGACAGGTCGGCCAGTCCGCACAGCAGCGTATCGGCCGCGCCCAGCGTCACGCCCGTCAGCCCGACGTAGAGCGATAGCGCCACCGGCAGCTTGCCAAGGAAGAAGCTCGCTCCCACATCCGGCACCAGGCCGATGCCCGTCTCCGGCATGGCCACGCGCGAGCGCTCGGTGACCACGCGCAGCTGCGCGGCCTGCGCCAGGCCCATGCCGCCGCCCATGACGATGCCGTCCATCAGCGCCACCACGGGTTTGGGATAGCGGTGCAGGCGGAAGTCCAGTCGGTATTCGTCGACAAAGAACTCGCGGTGCAGCGGCGTGTCGGCGTGGAAGCTGTCGTACAGCGCGCGGATATCGCCGCCGGCGCAGAAAGCCTTGCCGCCGGCGCCGCGCAACAGCACCGCGACGATGTCGGGGCATCCGGCCCATGCCGAGAGCTGCGCGTCGAGCGCGCCGATCATCGGGTAGGACAGGGCATTGAGCTGGCGCGGGCGGTCCAGCGTGACCACGCCCACGCCGTTGATCGCTTCGAAGCGCACGCTGGGCGCGGCTGCAGTTGCTGCCGCGGCTTGCGCTGCGCTCGCCGGGTCTTGCTGGCCAGCCTCGTTCGGGTTCAGGCGCATGCGTGCTCCTATGCGTTGCGCCATTGCGGCGCGCGTTTCTGCAGGAAGGCGTTGACGCCCTCGCGCTGGTCCTCGCCGTCGAACAGGTCGACGAAGCGCTCGCGTTCCAGCGCCAGCGCGGGTCCGCGCGGCACGCCCTGGCGTGCCAGGTGCACCAGCTGCTTGCTGAATGCCGCCGCGCGCGGGCTGACGTTGCAGGCGCGCTCGGCCAGTTTCAGGGCGCTGTCGAGCGCTTGCCCGGCCGGCACCACTTCCTCCACCAGGCCGATGCGCAGGGCCGTGGCGGCATCGACACGCTCGTTGGCCAGGATCATGCGCTTGGCCCAGCCTTCACCCACCAGCCACGGCAGCGTCTGCGTGCCGCAGCCGCATGGGAGCAGACCCACGCCGGCCTCCGGCAGCGCCATCTGTGCCTGCTCCTCGGCGATGCGCACATCGCAGGCCAGCGCGCATTCCAGCCCGCCGCCCATCGCATAGCCATTGATGGCGGCAATCACCAGCGGGCGCGCGTTCTGCAGCGCTTCGAAGGCTTCGCCGAAGCGCCGGGCCATCTCGCGCGCATGGGCGCGGTCGCCTTCGGCGAAGCCGTTGAGGTCGGCGCCGGCGCTGAAGAACTTGCTGCCGTCGCCGGTGATGACGATGGCGCGCACGCGCGCATCGGCGTCCAGCGTGGCCACCAGCTGGCGCAACTGCTCCAGCCCTTCGGCATGGAAGGCATTGGCGGGCGGGCGCTTGAGCGTGATACGGGCGATATGCCCGTCGATGGCGTGCTCGATCATGCCGCCGGCTCCTGCGGTTGCGCCAGGTACTGGCGGATCACGCCGGAGAAGTCGAGCTGGCCGTCGCCGGCATGGCTCATGGCCTGGTAGATCTGCTGCGCCAGCGCGCCCAGGAAGAGCGGCTGGCGCACGCTGCGCGCGGCGTCGGCGGCCAGGCCGAGGTCCTTGAGCATGAGGTCCGCGCCGAAGCCGCCGCTATAGCCGCGCGAGGCCGGCGCGGTCTCGATCACGCCCGGATAGGGGTTGCAGGTGTCGGCGGCCCAGCAGCGCCCGGTGGAGGTGTTGACGATGCCCGCCAGCACGCCCGCCTCGATGCCCAGGCGCGCGCCGAGGGCCATCGCCTCCGACACCCCGATCATCGAGATGCCGAGGATCAGGTTGTTGCAGATCTTGGCGACCTGTCCGGTGCCGGTATCGCCACAGCTCACCACATTGCGGCCCATGCCGGCCAGCACCGGCTTGATGCGCTCGAAGAGCTCGGGCTGCGCGCCCACCATGAAGGTCAGCGTGCCGGCCTGCGCGCCGCCGGTGCCGCCGGAGACCGGCGCGTCCGCCATCGGGTTGCCGCGCTTGCCGGCTTCAACGGCCAGCGCGCGGATGGTGGCGGGGTCGATGGTGCTCGAATCCACCAGCGGCACGCCGGGCCGTACGCTGGCCAGCACGCCATCGGCATCGAGATAGGCCGCGCGCACGTGTGCCGCGGCGGGCAGCATGGTGATGACGAAGTCGGCTTCGGCGGCCGCCTCGCGCGCCGACCGGGCCACCGCGGCGCCGTCCGCCTGCAGCGAAGCCAGCGCGGCGGGGCTGAGGTCGAACACGGTCAGGCTGTGGCCTGCCTTGAGCAGGTTGCGGGCCATCGGCGCGCCCATGTTGCCGAGACCRATAAAGGCGATATGCATGTTTGCTCCTTGCCGTTGACGCTGCTCAGCGCAGGTTGATGGTGGTGTTCACGCCGTCGTTCACGGTGGCGTCGTCGAACCAGCGCGCCGTGACCGTCTTGGTCTGGGTGTAGAACTGCACCACCTGCTTGCCGTAGGGGCCGAGATCGCCGAGCTTGGAGCCGCGCGAGCCGGTGAAGCTGAAGTAGGGCACCGGCACCGGGATGGGGATATTGATGCCGACCTGGCCCACGTCGATCTCGCTCTGGAACTTGCGCGCCGCCGCGCCGCTCTGCGTGAACACGCCGGTGCCGTTGCCGAACGGGTTGCGGTTGACCAGGGCGATGGCCTCGTCGAGCGTGTCCACGCCGATCACCACCAGCACCGGGCCAAAGATTTCCTGGGTGTAGACGGACATCTCCGTGGTCACGTCGGCGAACACGGTCGGGCCGATGAAGTTGCCTTCCGGGTAGCCCGGCACCTGCACGCCGCGTCCGTCCAGCAGCAGGGCGGCGCCTTCGCGCACGCCGCTGTCGATCAGGGCGGTCACGCGCTGCTTTGCCGCCGCCGAGACCACGGGGCAGACATCGGTGCCGGGCTCGTGCCCGGCGCCCACCTTGAGCGTGGCAGCCTTGGCGACCAGTTCGGGCAGCCACTCGCGCGCCGCGCCGACCAGCACCGCGACCGAGGTCGCCATGCAGCGCTGGCCGGCCGCGCCGAAGGCGGCGCCCACCAGCGCATTGAGCGTGTGCTCGCGGTGCGCGTCGGGCAGCACCACGGCGTGGTTCTTGGCGCCCATCATCGACTGCACGCGTTTGCCGTGCGCGCCGGCCAGATCGTACACATGGGTGCCCACGGCGGTGGAGCCGACGAAGGAGATTGCCTTGATATCCGGGTGCGTGCACAGGGCATCCACCACCTCGCGCGCACCGTGCACCACGTTCAGCACGCCCGCCGGCACGCCGGCTTCCACCGCCAGCCTGACCAGTTCCATGGTGGACAGCGGGTCTTGCTCCGACGGCTTGAGCACGAAGGTGTTGCCGCACACGATGGCCATGGGGAACATCCACAGCGGGATCATGGCGGGGAAGTTGAACGGCGTGATGCCGGCGCACACGCCGATGGGTTGCTGCAGGGTGTAGGTATCCACCGTGGACGCCACGTTCTCGGCAAAGCCGCCTTGCTGCAGCGTGCCGATCGAGCAGGCGTGCTCCACCACTTCCAGGCCGCGGAAGATGTCGCCCTCGGCATCGGCCAGGGTCTTGCCCTGCTCGGCGGTGAGGATGGCGGCGATGCGCTTGCTGTGCTCGCGGATCAGGGCCTGGTACCTGAGCATGATGCGCAGGCGCGCGCCCAGCGGGGTGTGGCGCCAGGTGGCGAAGGCGTGCTGCGCGGCGCCCACCGCCGCGTTCACCTCGGCCGGCGTGGCCAGCGGCACGCGTGCCAGCACTTCCTGGGTGGCGGGGTTGACCACCGCGCGGAACTCGGTGGCGGCGGATTCCACCCACTCGCCGTTGATCAGCAGCTTGACGGTGGGAACGGCGGTGGTTGCGGTAGCGGGCTGGGCACTCATTGGGTGGTCTCCGTCGGTTCTAGGTTCGGGTGGTACAAGGCGGGAAAGGGGCAGGCATGCTGCTTAGAGGCTGCGCGCGATCAGCATGCGCTGGATCTCGCTGGTGCCTTCGTAGATCTGTGTGATGCGGGCGTCGCGGTAGTGGCGCTCGACCGGGTAGTCCTCCAGGTAGCCGTAGCCGCCATGGATCTGCAGTGCCTTGGAGCATACGCGCTCGGCCAGCTCGGAGGCATACAGCTTGGCCTGCGAGGCCTCGGACAGGCAGGGCAGGCCGGCGCTGCGCATATGCGCGGCGCGGTGCACCAGCAGGCGCGCGGCGTTCAGTTCGGTGGCCATGTCGGCCAGCATGTTGGCGATGGGCGGGTGCTCGCGCAGCGGGCGGCCGAACTGCACGCGTTCGGCGGCGTAGCGGCACGCCGCCTCGAAGGCCGAGCGCGCGATGCCCAGCGCCTGCGCGGCGATGCCGATGCGTCCGCCCTCCAGGTTGGACAGGGCGATGCGCAGGCCCTCGCCGGGCTCGCCCAGCARCGCGTCGTGCGGCACGCGGCAGTCTTCCAGCGTGATGGCGCAGGTGTCGGAGGCGCGGATGCCGAGCTTGCGCTCCGGCGTGTGCACCACGAAGCCGGGCGTGTCGGTGGGCACCACGAAGGCCGACAGGCCGCGCTTGCCTTGTTCCGGTTCGGTGGCGGCGAACACGATGGCCACGCCGGCACGCTGGCCGTTGGTGACGAACTGCTTGCTGCCGTTGAGCACCCAGCCATCGTCCGTCGGCCGCGCGCGGGTACGCAGGTTGTGCGCCTCGGAGCCGGCCTGCGGCTCGGTCAGGCAGAATGCGCCGATGATCTCGCCCGCGGCCAGGCGGGGCAGGTAGCGGGCCTTCTGCGCCTCGCTGCCGTAGTGCAGGATGGGCCCGCACCCAACCGAGTTGTGCACGCTCATCAGCGTGGCGCAGGCTGCGCACCCGGCCGCGATCTCTTCGATGGCCAGCGCGTAGGCGACATAGTCGGTGTAGGTGCCGCCCCATTGCTCCGGCACGATCATGCCCAGCAGGCCGAGCGCGCCCATCTCGGCCACCACCTCGGGCGGCAGTTCGGCGGCGCGGTCCCACGCGGCCGCGCGCGGCGCCAGGCGCTCGCCGGCGAAGGCGCGGGCGGTATCGCGGATCATGGCTTGCTGTTCGGTCAGGTCGTGTGGCATGGCGGGTCGCGGTGGAGGTAGGTGGGGTTGCTGGCCGGGGCGCTGGTGCAACGTTCCGGCAAGGCCTGGCAGCAGTGTAGGAAGACGGCAGGGACGGTCCTATGCCAGAATCCGCCAGATTTGCTGAACTCGTTTGCCAGTTCCTTCGCCAGTCCCCGCCTGCCTGCCCATGGAAAAACACAGCGTCGCCATCTGTTTCGTCCACCACGCCATTGCCGGCCTGCGCGCGCGCGGCATTGCCCCGGAGCCGGTGCTGCAGGCCGCCGGCATCGCGCCGGCGCTGCTGGCGGTGCCGCAGGCGCGCGTCTCGGCCGCCAGCTACAGCGCCCTGTGGATGGAGGTGGCCGCCGCGCTCGACGACGAATTCTTCGGCCAGGATTCGCGCCGGATGAAATGCGGCAGCTTCGCCATGCTGTGCCACGCGGTGGCGGGCAGCAAGACGCTGGCGCAGGGGCTGGAACGGGTGGCGCGCTATTTCGGCCTGCTGCTCGACGATATCGGCGTGCGCCTGGTGCGCGAGGGCGCGGTGGCGGCCGGCAACGACCTCGGCAAGGCCATGGCCGGGCAAGCCGCCGCCGGGCACGAGCGCGCGGCGCTGGTACTGGCGGCTACCTCGCAGCGGCCGCCGGGCGTATTCGCCCAGGAGACCATGCTGATCATGCTGCATGGCCTGATGAGCTGGCTGCTGCGCCGGCGCGTGCCGGTGCTGCTGGCGGCGTTCAGCTATGCACAGCCGCCCTATGCCGCCGAATACCGGCTGATGTACTCGCGCCATCTGGCCTTCGACCAGCCCGCCACGGCGCTGGTGTTCGACGCGGCCTGGCTGGAACAGCCGGTGCACCAGGACGAGCGCAGCCTCAAGGCCTTCCTGCGCGACGCACCGCACAACGTGGTGGTCAAGTACAACGACCGCAGCAGCATCATGGCGCGCGTGCGGCGCCAGTTGCGGGCCCTGGCGCCGGAGCGGTGGCCCACCTTCGAGCAACTGGCCCAGGGGCTGCACATGTCGCCGTCGTCGCTGCGGCGCCGGCTGATGGAAGAGGGCGGGACCTACCAGCAGCTCAAGGACGAGCTGCGGCGCGACCTCGCCATCGAGGCGCTCAGCCATTCCAGCCGTCCGCTGGCGGAGATCGCCGCCGAGCTGGGGTTTGCCGAGCCCGGCGCCTTTCACCGCGCGTTCAGGCGCTGGACCGGCTCACGGCCCGGCGCCTACCGCGCCACCAGCGCTTGCGCCGCTGCCGACACTTCCGGCGCCGCCATGGCCGCGGCCAAGGCCTAGCGACTCGCCATGCCCACGGGTGCCGGCGCCTGGATGCCGGCAGCGTCCGGCAGCATGCGGTTGCGCCCGGACAACTTGGCCATGTAGAGCGCGGCGTCGGCGCGCGCCATGAGCTGCGCCAGGGTCTCGCCGGGCTGCCATGCGGCGTAGCCACCGCTGACGGTATAGCGCACGCTGTCCGGCGGGCGGCTTGCATTGCCTGTATTGCTTGCGTGGCCCACGTGGCTGGCTTCGGCCTGGGCGCGGATGCGCTCGGCGGCGTGGCGGGCGTCGTCCAGCGAGCATGCGGGCAGCAGCACCACGAACTCCTCGCCGCCCATGCGGCCGATGCGGTCTGGCGCGCGCAGGCTGGCCGCCGCCAGGCGGGCGAACTCAGCCAGTACCGCATCGCCGGTGGCATGGCCGAACGTGTCGTTGACCGCCTTGAAGTGGTCGATATCGACGATCAGCAGCACCGGCGCCCGGCCGCCGCGCGCGGCGCGCGCCAGCTCGCGCCCGGCCTCGTCCTCGAAGGCCTTGCGCGACAGCACGCCGGTCAGGAAGTCGGTATTGGCGATGGTTTCCAGCCGGCGCACCATGGCGTCGTGGACCATCAGCACCGCGCCCATGCTCAGGGCCGGGATGGCCAGCGCGCCCACCACCAGGAAGCCCGCGTTCAGCCCCGGCGAGGCCATGGTGGCGGGGTCGTCCATGACGGCCAGTGCGGACAGCACGCCGCGCAGCGTATGCGCCGCGGCAAAGAAGAAAGCGAAGCCGGCGGTGGTCAGGTGATGGCTGGTGGCGCGCCCGCGCGGGCGGTAGCGCACCAGCGCCACGCCGGTTGCGGCGCAGAACCACGCGTGGAAGGCCGAGACGATCACCACGCGCGTGTTGAAGTCCTGGAAGATGTAGCGCCAGGTCACGATGCCGCCCATCACGGCCAGCGTGCAGGCCACCAGGCGCCGCCATGGCGGCTCGCGCCCGCAGAAGCGCAGCGTGCCGGCGTAGAACAGCGCCAGCGCCCATGCCAGCGCGCCGTTTGCCACCACGACGGCCAGCACGTCCGTGATCCTGCCGCGCAGCGTAAACAGCGTCAGCGCGCCGATGGCCGTCAGGGCGCAGTACCACCACTGCGTCACGCCCGGCTGGCCGCTGCGGCGCAGCGACCAGACGATGCCCAGCATCATGACGCTGAGCAGCGTCGTGACTGCCAGCAGGGCGAACGGGTCGTTCATCGGCCGGTTTCCTCCGGGTGGGGGGCCGGCCCGGGGCGGGCAGGCGAAGCCCCGGAGAATACCGCAGGCCGGCGCCGCCCATTCACCTACGCAGGTGGGGTGTCGGGCACGCGCGGGCGCCGGGCGGCGCTAGAATGGCAGGCCCGGGCCTTTGATCGGCGGCGCGCATCAATGCCGCCTGGCATGCGCCGCTTGCGGCTGGCCTGCGCGCCGCTCGATGCCACCCCGATCCACCGGGATACACCCCGTACCACCCTGATACCACCCCGAAACCACCAAGACACGATGCAACAGATCAGATTCGACCTCGGCGACCTGCAGGCCATGGTGGCGGTGGTGGAGCAGGGCGGCTTCCGCGCCGCGGCGGAGGCGCTCAGCCTGTCGCAGCCAGCCCTTTCGCGCCGCATCGAGAAGCTCGAAGAGGCGCTCAACGTGAAGCTGTTCGAGCGCACCACGCGCCGGGTCACGCTGACGCTGGTGGGACGCGAGTTCGTCGGCAAGGCGCGCGCGGTGCTGGCGGAGGTGGAAGCGCAACTGCTCGGCATCGGCGATCCGGCGGCCGCGCGCAGCGGCGAGGTGACCATTGCCTGCGTGCCCTCGGCCGCGCATTACTTCCTGCCGGCGGTGATCGCGCGTTTTCATGCGCAGTTCGCCAATGTGCGCGTCAAGATGGTGGACGAAGGCGCCAATGTGGTCCTGCACAGCGTGGCCAGCGGCGAGGCGGACTTCGGCCTGAACTTCATCGGCACCCAGGAGGCCGACCTGCTGTTCGAGCCGCTGCTGCGCGATCCCTTCGTGCTGGCCTGCCACCCGGCGCATCCGCTGGCGCGCCGCCGCTCGGTGAAATGGGCCGAGCTGGGCAAGTACACGCTGGTGGCGCTATCCCGCTCGAGCGGCAACCGGCTCATGCTGGATCTGGCGCTGGCCGACGTCCCGGGGCGGCCGGCGGCGTTCTACGAGGTGCGCCACGTCAGCAGCGTGCTGGCGCTGGTGGAGGCCGGGCTGGGCATCGCCGCGGTGCCGCGCCTGGCGCTGCCGGGCGGCGAGCGCGCCGCGCTGGCCGCGGTCCCGCTGCGCGAGCCTGCCGTGACCCGCACGCTCGGCATCCTGCGCCGCCGCGGGCAGATGCTGTCGCCGCATGCGCAGGCGCTGTACGAGATGGTGCTGGAAGCCGTGCCCGGGCGGGGCAGAAAGCGGGGCGCGCATTGATGCAAGGAAGCGATCAATGCCAAGAAAGATTGCATTATCGCGGCCCGGCGGCCTTGCATAGAATGAGCGGCCCACCCGCCGAAACACCGATGCGAGACCTCCGCGGCGGCGGGTCTTTCCCTTCAATGCCCACCGAGAGCGCATATGTCTATCTCATCGGCCAGCCGGCCCGTCCGTCACTCCTTTCCCCAATCCCGCCAGCCGTGGCCTGCGCTGGCGCTGGCCGTGGCCGCCAGCCTGGTCCTGGCTGCCGGCAATGCGCTGGCCGACGAGGTCAAGGTCATGAATTCGGGCGGCTTCACCGCCGCCTACAAGGCGCTCGGCCCGAGCTTCGAGAAGGCCACCGGCCACACGCTGAGCACGGCCTGGGGCCCCTCGATGGGCAAGTCGCCCGAGGCGATTCCCAACCGCCTGGCGCGCGGCGAGCATGCCGACGTGGTGATCATGGTGGGCTATGCCCTAGATGACCTCGTCAAGCAGGGCAAGGTGATACCGGACAGCCGCACCGACCTGGCTGATTCGCGCATCGGGCTGGCGGTGCGGGCCGGGGCGGCCAGGCCGGATATCGGCACCGTGGACGCCTTCCGCGACACCTTGCTCAAGGCCGGCTCGATTGCCTATTCGGACAGCGCGAGCGGGGTGTACGTCGAGAAAGAGATGTTCAGGAAGCTCGGCATCGAGGAGCAGGTCAAGGGCCGCGCCCATATGATCGAGAAGATCCCCGTGGGCAGCGTGGTCGCCAGCGGCGACTACCAGGTCGGCCTGCAGCAGGTGAGCGAACTGCTGCCGGTGCAGGGCATCACCTTCGTTGGCAAGATTCCGGAGTCGATGCAGAAGATCACCACCTTTGCCGCCGGCGTGCCCGTCGGCGCCGAGCATCCGGATGCGGGCCGGGCCCTGATCCGCTACCTGGCCTCCCCGGCCGCGCGCGCGGAAGTGGAGCGCAGCGGCCTTGACCCGATCGTCAGCCCGAAGGCGGTGCGCTAAGACAGCGCGATTAGACAGCGCGGTCAGGCAGCTTGTTCAGGCGGCGGCCGGCGGCCTTCTGCCCTTTTGCCCTTCTGCCCGCCTAGGCTGCCTCGGCCTGGATCACCGCCTCGGGCCAGGCAGACAGCTCCAGTTCCCCGACCAGCCTCGCGGCCAGCGCCGCGGCCTGGTTGCGCACGTCGATGATGGTGCCGGACTCCCAGAGCGCGCCGCGCAAGGGCGCGCCCAGGGCGCTGAGGCCCGGCACCGCGCGGCCGCCGCGGTCGAACACGATGCCGCGCGCGTCGCCGTCCACGCCGGATCCCGCCGCGGCCGGGCGCACCAGGCCGCGCGCCAGCAGGCTGCGCACCAGCGGCCGCTCGTTGCCGGCATGCCAGCCATATTCCGCGCCGGTGCAGTTGACGAGCCCGTCCACCGTGGGCACCGCGGGCAGCTCGCGCGACAGGCGCAGCGCCAGCCGGCCATCGCCCGAGCGATCCAGGCGCGTGACCCGCGCGGCATGGACGCGCAGCCGGCCTTGCGCGCGGACTGCCGCTAGCACCGCATGCGTGGGCGGCGCCGCCCGGTGCAGCAGGTTGTCCCAGAACGGCCGGGCATGACGCAGGAAGCGCTGGCGCTCCGGCACGCTGGCGGCTGCCCACAGCGGGCCGATATGGGCGCGCAGCGCGGGCGGCACGCTCTGCCAGTCCAGCCCCTGCGCGGTCAGCGCACGGCACTGGGCGCGCACCCGGCGGACCACGTCGCGCGCGGTGGGGGCGGCCAGCGCCGCCGGCCCGGCGGCGGCAAGGAAGTCGTCGCACGGTCCCGCCCCGTGGCGCAGCCAGGGCAACAGCGCGCGCCGCGAGAAGGCATGGTAGGTGCCGCTGAAGCCGAGCCGCTCCAGTGTCGCCACCACGTCGAGCATGGTCAGGCTGGTGCCGGCCAGCGCAATGTCGCGCGCGCCGGCCAGCGCGGCCAGCGCATCCGGCTGCCAGGGATCGGGCACATAGCGGCCGTCGGCTTCGAGCGCCGGGTCCTGCGCCAGCGCGGGCCGTGCCGGCTGCACGCCGGTGGCCAGCACGATATGGTCGGCGTCCCAGCCGCGGCCGTCGGCGCCGCGCACACGGTGCGGCACGCCGATGGTCAGGTCGGTGATCTCCGTGCGCACATGCTCCAGCGTGGCACGCCCGGCGGCGGCGGACAGCGCGCGCGCCAGCGTGTCGCGCAGGTAGTCGCCATAGACGCTGCGCGGGGCGAAGGTGTCGTCGGCCGTGGCGGCATGGGCGTGGCCGTGCCCGACCAGCCAGTGCGAGAAATCCTCCAGCGTTTCCGGGAACAGGCTGAAGTTCAGCGCGGGCCCGTTCAGGTAGTGCGCCGGGTCCGGTGTGCTGTAGGCCAGCCCGCGGCCTACCTCGGCGCGCGGCTCGAACAGGTGGATGGCCAGTGGCACGCTGCTGTCGCGCAGCAGGCGGATGGCGGTCAGGGTGCCGGCCATGCCGCCGCCGACGATGGCGATGCGGCGCGGGCTGTAGCGGGGTCGGGTCATGGCAGTCTCAGGTTGCGGCGGGGGCGCCGGTGGCCGCGCGCAGGGCCTGCGCGCCCGCGCCCGCCAGGATGGCGTCGTTCTGCGGGGTATGGATGCGGCTGCACAGCACGTTGCGGTAATGGCGCTCGAGCGGGTTGCCGCGCGACAAGGCCGGGTTGCCGGCCAGCCTGAGCGCCAGCTCCACGGCGGCGATGGCGTTGTCGGTGACGTTGAGCTTGAGCAGGTTGCTGTCGGTGACGCTGGCCGGCGCGCCCGCATCCGCGTCGGCGCTGAAGCGGTCCAGCAGCACGCGGTTGGCCAGCAGCCAGGCGTCGATGCGGCCCACCGCTTCCTGGAAGCGCGGCAGCGTGGCGAGCGGCGCGCCCAGGCTGCCGGGCGCGCGCAGGTTGAGCCAGCCGGCAAACCAGTCGCGCGCCGAACGCGCCACGGCATCGTACAAGGTGCCGAGCAGGGTGGCGGTCCACGTGGCCCAGGYCGGGTCGACGCGCTCGGCCCAGGCGGCCGGCTGGCGCAGGTCCACGGCGTATTCGGCCGGCAGCGGGGCGTTGTCGAAGATCACGTCGTGGCTGCCGGTGGCGCGCATGCCGAGGTGGTCCCAGGTCGGCACCACGGTAATGCCCGGCGCGTCGCGCGGCACCAGGAACACCCCGGTGCGCGGACTGGCCTCGTCGGTGCGGCCCCACACGGCCAGCCAGTCCAGCGCGGGGATGCCGGTGGCGTAGATCTTGTGGCCGGACAGGATCCAGCCGTCGCCATGGCGGCGCGCCACCGTGCCGGGCAGGCCGCCGCGCGCGGGCGAGCCAAGCTCCGGCTCCACGCGCAGCGAATTGATCAGCGCGCCATGCGCCACCGCGCTGCGCTGCACGGCCTCGCGCACCGCCTGCGGCCACTGCGTGTCGTTGGCGAGGTTGCGGTGGCCCAGCGTCTGCATGACCAGCACCAGTGCCGTCGACGGGTCGCCCGCGGCAACGTGGTGGATCACGCGGCGTGCCTCCGCCAGCCCCGCGCCGGCGCCGCCGAGCGCGCGCGGCACGGTGAGCGAGAGCAGGCCGAGCCGATGCAGTTCGGCGATGTTCTCGTGGGCGAAGCTGGCGTCGCGGTCATGGGTGGCGGCGCGCGCGGCGAAGCGCTCGGACAGCGCGCGCAGGATGTCGTCAGGGGGCAGGGCGCGTGGTGCCGGGCCGGGTGCCGCATCGGGTTCGAGGGAGGCGGGGGCGAAGCCGCTCTGGCGATGCCAGTCCGCTATGCGCTGGCGGTTGCTCGTGCCGCCCGGTGACAAACTCATTCTTGCTCCTGTGTCGCGATGTTCTGCTGCTTGTGTGTTCGAAGTGTGCGGCGCACCGGTGCGCCCTCAGTGGCAGATCAGGCCGCTCTCCACCAGCATGGTGTTGAAAGCCGCCTCGCCGGCGGCGGCGTCGCGCCACCGGGCGAGCTGGCCGTCACGCTGCCGGCTCGCCAGCCACTGCTCGAGGTAGCGCACGGATTGCGAATCGGCGCGGGGCAGGGTCAGCAGCGGGCCTTCGCCGTGCAGCAGCAGCGGCGCTGCCGCGAAGAAACGCCATTCGGGCAGGCGCATGACGCGCGCGGCCAGCGCGGCGTCGGCCGCCACCGCCGCGCACTCGCCGCGGCGGAAAGCCAGCAGCGCCTGCAGCGCGGACGGATAGCGGCGCAATTCGGCACCGGCGCKGGCCAGCGCGGGCGCATAAGGGCTGTCCTGGCTCGCGCATGCGGTCTTGCCGGCCAGCAGGCCGAGCCGGTCCACCGGTGTGAAGCGCAGCGTCAGCAGGGTGCCTGGGGGAATGGCGGGCGCATGCACGGTGGCCGCGCGCGGCCGCGCGGCACCGGCGTTGCCGAAGACGAGGTCGGTGCCGGCGCCGGGTGGCCCGGCATCGCCGCCGGGCGCCGGGGCGGGGAGGTGGCGCAGCCTGACCGGCACGCCCAGCGCACGGCCGAGCTCAGCCGCCAGCGCAGCCTCGGCGGGATCGGGCACCGGCACCAGCGGCCGCCCGGGCGGCGTGGCGCGCGCATAGGCGTGCACGCCGACCACCAGCTCGCCGCGGGCCTGCGCTTGTTGCAGCAGCGGGCCGGGAACAGGCTGTTGCTGCCACGGCAAGCCTGGCAGGAGCCAGCCCAGCAAGGCGGCGCCGGCCAGGGCACGCAGGGTGATGCCGGCGATCCGCCGCGCCGCGCGTGCCAGGCGCGGCGGCGTTGCGGCACGTCCGGGCAGCACGTCGGCGCCAAGCCACCAGGCGCCGTGCAGGTGCCAGAGTTCATCCGGCATGGCGATCCCGCGGTGCGGGGCGTGGGCCCTGCATGCGCCGGCCTACCATCCCTGGCCTAGTCCCAGCAGGCCGAGGATCTCGCGGCGCAGCCGGATCAGTTCGGGGTCGTCGCGGTGACGTGGGTAGGCACGGTCGATCTTCAGTTCCGCCGTGATGCGCGCGGGACGCTCGCTGAACACGATCACGCGCGTGGCCAGCAGCAGCGCTTCTTCCACGTCGTGCGTGACCAGCAGTGCGGTGAAGCCGGCGCGCTGCCACAGCGAGACCAGTTCGCCCTGCATGCTCAGGCGCGTGAGCGAATCGAGCTTGCCCAGCGGCTCGTCCAGGATCAGCAGGCGCGGCTCGTTGACCAGCGCGCGCGCCAGCGCCGCGCGCTGCGCCATGCCGCCGGAGAGCTGGCGCGGATAGGCCCGGGCGAAATCGCTCAGGCCCACGCGCGCCAGTGCGTCGTCCACGCGCCCGCGCTGGCTGCCCAGCAGGCCGCGCGCCTCGAGCCCGAGCGCGGCGTTGTCCCACACGGTGCGCCAGGGGTAGAGCGTGGGATCCTGGAACACCACCACGCGGCTCGGATCCGGCCCGCTGATGGGCACGCCATCCACGGCCAGCGTGCCGCGCCGAGGCGCTTCCAGCCCGGCCACCAGGCGCAGCAGCGTGGACTTGCCGCAGCCACTGGGGCCGAGCAGGGCCACGAACTCGCCGGGCTCGGCGGTGAGGCTGACGCGGTTGAGCACCGGCAGTACCTGGTCGCGCAGGCTGAAATGGTGGCTGACCTGGTCGATGGTCAGGCGCACGCCGTTGCTGGCCGCGGCCAGCGATGTGTCCGGCGAAGCGGCTGCCGGGGCTTGCACGGCTGCGGCAGCGCTTACCATTTGACGACTCCTTTCTGCCATGCCAGCAGGCGATCGCGTGAGCGGAACAGCAGGGTGATAAGGCCCGAGAACAGGATTGCCATGACCAGCAGCGCGCCGTACATGCTGGCGTAGGCGGCCCAGCCCTGCGCCCATTGCAGATACCAGCCAAGGCCGGACTTGACGCCCAGCATCTCGGCCACCACCAGCACCGAGAACGAGGCGCCGAGCCCCATGAACAGGCCCACGAACACGCTCGGCAGCGCGGCGGGAACCGCCACCTTGAGCACCAGGAAGCGCTCCTTCGCGCCCAGCGTGCGGGCTACGTCGTAGTAGGCCGGGTCCACCGCGGCCACGCCGGACCATGTCAGCACCGTGACCGGGAACCAGGTGGCCAGGGCCACCAGGAAGGTCGCCGCGCTGGCGCTGCTGGGAAAGGCGAAGAACACGATCGGCAGCCAGGCCGTGGCCGGCAGCGGCCCGAGCAGGCGCAGCACCGGGTGGACCCAGTAGCCGGCGCGGCTGGACCAGCCGATCGCCACCCCGGTGAGGAAGCCCGCCAGCGCGCCGAGCAGGTAGCCGGTGGCCAGCAGGCGCAGCGAGTGCGCCACGGCGTCGGCCAGCTTGGCGTAGTCGTCCAGGAAGACTTCGAGCAGCGCCTGTGGCGGTGCGAAGAAGGGCCGCGGCAGCAGACCCAGCTTGGCGGTGACCACTTCCCAGACAAAGGTGAGCACCGCCAGCACCAGCAGCCATGGTCCGGCACGGCGCAAGGCGGCGCCGACGCCGCCCAGCCGGTGCTGCACGAAGGCCAGCACCAGCAGCACGGCGGCCAGGCCGGCGAACAGCTGCGCGGTCTCGTGCGTCAGCGGCCAGTCTTCCGCTTCGGGCCAGAACTTCACCGTGGCGGCCACCGCCAGCCAGCCCGCCGCGGCCAGCGCGCCGCCGAGCCAGACGCGCCGGACGGCCGGCGCGGGCAGGGCGAGGAAATCGTCGTTGCCATCGAAAGCGCGATCGAAGGTATCGTGCGCGCCGCGCTGCCCGTCAGCTGAGTACGTTGGCATAGATGCGCTCCGCGAATTTGGTGGAATCGGTGCCGGGGCGGATCACCGACACCAGCTTGAGTTCGTCCGTGTACTGCGCCAGTTCCTTCTTCAGGTCAGCGCCGGTGGGATGATGGCCGTGGGTGTGGCTGCGGAGCATGGCCACCACATCGCCCTGCGGCACCTTGGCGAACTCCGCGAAGTGGCGGGCCGTTTCCTCCGGGTGGGCCACGGTCCAGTCCTGCGCCTGCAGCACGGCGTGGGTCAGCGCGGCGGCGGTGGCCTTGTCCTCGCGGATCAGGCTGCCGCGGATACCCAGCACGCAGCAGGCGCGGCTGGCGTATTCGTCGGAGAGATTGGTGGCCACCTCGACCAGGCTGCGTTCCTTGCGCAGCAGGTAGGTGCGCGGGTCGCCGTCGGCGGCGGCCTGGGCTTCGCCTTTTTCCAGGGCGATGCCGAGCAGGTCGGCCGGGTACTGGCGCCATTGCACGTCGCGCACCGGATCGATGCCGCGTTTGGCCAGCAGGATGGAGAAGAAATTCTTGGCCGGGCTGGCCATGTCGCTCACCGCCACGGTCTTGCCCTTGAGGCTCTTGAGGTCGGTCACGCCGGAGTTGCGCGTGGTCAGCAGGCGCATGCAGCCGCCGTGCGTGGCGGCGGTGAGCTTGACGTCGAAGCCCTGCTCGAGCGGCTTGAGCCAGCGCAGCGCCATGCCCACGCCGGCATCGGCCTTCCTGGTGGCGATGGCTTCGAGCAACTGGTCGGTGGAGCCGCCGAAGTTGACCAGTTCCACATCCAGCCCGTGGTTGCGGAAGATGTTCTCCTTGAGCGCCGCGGCCACCGGCGCCAGGCACACCGAGCTGGCGTTCCAGGCCAGCCTGACCGGCTTGAGCTGCCCGGCGGCGCGGGCGCGCGGCGCCCACACGAACGGCGCGGCGCCGCCTGTCACCGCCAGCGTGCCGGCGGCCTTCAGCCAGCCGCGGCGGCTCAGGGTGCCGGTGGCGCGCGGGGCGTCGGCGGGACGGTTGACGGCAGACGGCTGCCCTGGCTCTCGATGCATGGCACTCCTCGGTTGTGCTGCCCGCCATGTCGTGGCAGGGGCTGCAGGATGTGGAAGATATGCATCATGCTAAGTAGCGGTTCCCGGCAACAGAACGAATTTGTTGGCACAAGCTTGCACGGGCAGCGCTTTAGGCGGTGGGTGCATATCCTTGTACCTGTCCGGCGAGGCACTTGCCGCACCGGGTTAAGATCGCCGGTTTTGATTGCGGACAGGCCAATGCAAGCGCAGGAACTCACCGCCCCGCGGCGGGTGGATATCGTGGTGTACCCCGGCTTCAAGGCGATGGAGGCGGTCGGCCCGATGACGGTGTTCGACTACGCCAATGTGCGCCTGGCCCAGCGCGGGCAGCCGCCGGCCTATGCCACGCGCGTGGTGGCGCTGGAGGCCGGGCCGGTGCGCTCCGACACGCTGATGACGCTGGAGGCCACGGCCCGGCTCGATACCGTGTTGCTGCCCGATATCGCGTTGATCGTGGGCGCGCGCGATATCGAGCGCGCCATGGCCGAGGCGCAGGGCATCGTGCCGTGGGCGCGCGCAGTGGCGCCGCGCATCGGCCGGCTGATCGCGCTGTGCTCGGGCACCTTCTTCCTGGCTGCGGCGGGCGTGCTCGACGGGCGCCGGGCCACCACGCACTGGAGCGTGGCGACGTTGCTGCACCAGCGCTTCCCGGCGGTGGAAGTCGATGCCGACGCCATCTTCATCCGCCAGGGCAACCTGTGGACCTCGGCCGGGGTCACCGCCGGCATCGACCTCGCGCTGGCGGTGGTGGAGGAAGACCTGGGCCGCGAGCTGGCGCTGGACCTGGCGCGCGAACTGGTGGTCTATCTCAAGCGCCCGGGCGGGCAGTCGCAATACAGCCTGCACCTGGCCAGCCAGGCGACCAGCCACGCCGGCATCCGCGGCCTGCAGGACTGGATCCTGTCCGACCTGGCGCACGATTTCACGCTGGCGGAAATGGCGGCGCGCGTAGCCATGAGCGAGCGCAATTTCCGGCGCGTGTTCGCGAAAGAGGCAGGCGTCAGCCCGATGGCGTTCGTCGAGTCGGCCCGCATCGAAGGCGCGCGCCGCCTGCTGGAGCAGGGCGACCTGCCGCTCAAGGCGATTGCCGCACGGACCGGCTTTGGCTCCGACGAGGGCCTGCGCCGCGCCTTCCTGCGGCAACTGGGCATCACCCCGAGGGACTACCGCGAACGGTTCGGCAGGGCCTGACTAGGCCGGCTCGTCGGCCGGCAGCGCGAGGTAGCGGTGCAGCATCCCGGTGAGCCGGTGCTCCAGCAGCGGATCGTCCAGGTCCAGCCCGCTGGGGGCATGYAGCACGATGCTGGTCAGCGCGCTGACGACCAGCTGGATGGCGATCCGGGTCTCGGCTTCCTGCCGTGCAAAGCGCCCGGGCGGGATATGCCGGGCCAGGCGCGGCACCATCGTGTCGAGCATGCGCTGATTGGCCTCGCGAATGGGTTGCCACAGCGGGTTCTGCGCCGGCCCGTGCCGYATATAGGCCGCGAACAAGCCTCTGTGCCTGCGGAGCTGACCGGCATAGAAGCCGACGACGCGGCCGCAGATGACGGCGGCCGGCCCTGTCGTCCAGGCCGCATCGGTGGCCAGGGCGAAGTCGAGCGCGGCGCGCAGCTCGGCCAGGGTGTCTTCCAGCACCAGCGCACAGAAGGTCTCCTTGTCGGAGAAGCGCGCATAGAAAGCGCCGACCGAAGTGGAGGCGGCCCGGGTGAGATCGGCGAGGGAGAAGCCGGTCAGGCTCCCGGCCTCGTTGATCAGTGTCCTGCCCGCCGACAGCAGCGCCTTCAGGGTGGCTTCGCTGCGCTCTTGCTGCGGCTGCTTCATCCCGGCGCGCGGGGCCGCCGATGCGCCCGGGGTCGTGGTTTCGGATGTCATGGGTCAAAGGTGAATGCCAGCGGTTCGCCCCGCGGTTTTTCCTGCTCCCGGCGGCCAGGAGCGCGGCCTGGAGCGCAGCCAGTTGCGCCGCTGCGCCGCCCTGTCCACGTTTACCCGGAAGGCGGCCCGCCGCGCGGCACCGCAAGCCAGGGATTGCTGCGACGCACGCAAAAGCCCGGGCGTGCAGGGGAGCATGTCTGCGGCTTCCCGAATCATCTGCGCGACGGCCAATTGGTGCAACTGCATGAAGCGCCCGCCGCGCGCCCGCGGCCCCATGCGGTCCTTGATATAAGAAGAAACAGAATTATGATTCTGTTTATAGCCGGACCCGAGAGCAAGTACAAGACCGATCCCACCTCCGGCAAAGAATGGCGTGGAGACTGGTCGATCCCCATGAACGCCAAAGGAGACTGCATGTCATCGCTTCACCGCTACACGCTGCCCGTGGTTCAGACGGGCTGGTCGATCGGCAGCCAGGTGGCCACCGAGTTCAACTGGGAGTACGACAACGAGGGCTCGAAGCTGCTGCAGCTCTACGAGACCGGCAAGAAGCACCAGTGGAACGCTTCGGACCGGATCGACTGGTCGCAGGAACTGGATCCCGAGAACCCGCAGGAACTCGACGACCGCATGATCCCGATCTTCGGCACGCCGCTGTGGGAGAAGATGGGAAAGCACGACCGCATCGAAGTGCGCCGTCACCAGCAGGCACATTCGCTGTCGCAGTTCCTGCACGGCGAGCAGGGGGCGCTCATGGTGTCCGCGCGGATCGTCCAGATGGTGCCCGGCATGGACGCGAAGTTCTACGCGGCCACGCAGACCATGGACGAAGCGCGCCACGTCGAGGCGTACTCGCGCCTGCTGCACGAGAAGGTCGGCATCCTCTATCCCATCACGCCGGGGCTCAAGTCATTGCTCGAGAGCGTCCTGACGGACTCGCGCTGGGACTTCTGCTACCTCGGCATGCAGGTGCTGGTCGAGGGGCTGGCGCTGGCGGCGTTCCAGCGGATCCGGGACTATTCGAAGAATCCGCTGGCGGCGTCGATCAATGCGTACGTCATGCAGGATGAAGCGCGCCATGTCGCCTTCGGGCGTACCGCGTTGCGCGGCTACTATCCGCAGTTGACCCAGGCCGAGCAGAAGGAACGCGAAGACTTCGTGATCGAGGCCTGCTACCTGATGCGTGACCGTTTCGACCAGAAAGAGGTATGGAGCCGCCTCGGCCTGCCGGAAGACGAGTGCGCGAAGGCAGTGCGGGAGTCGGATACGATGCGGCAGTTCCGCCAGCGCCTGTTCAGCCGCATCGTCCCGACGGTCAAGGACATCGGCCTGTGGAGCCCGCGCGTGCAGAACGCGTTTGCCGACATGGGGGCCATCGAATTTGCCAATATCGATGTCGAGGCGCAATTTGCCCAGGACCACAAGATTGCCGAGGAGTTCGATGCGCGCCGCCATGTGATGGCCTCCATCGACAGCGCGCAATCGCCTGCGGCGAACTGACGCCGCAACGCCGGGCCCGCGTGCGGGGAGGCGGGAGGCGCCTCCCCGCAGCGCATGCCGGTCGGCGCTGTCCGCAGCGGCTTATCCGGCCTCGCTTGCCAGCGCATCTGGTGCGCCGGCCTCGCCGTATTCGGGGTAGTCGACATACGCGCGCTCGTCGCCGCCCCAGAACGCCGAGCGGTCGTAGGGGGCGAGTGGCAGGTCGCGCCGCAGGCGCTCGGGCAGATCGGGATTGGAAGCGTAGAAGCGGCCGAATGCGAACAGGTCGGCATCGCCCCTGGCGAGAATCGCATCTGCGCCAGCCTTGTCGAATCCGCCCGCGGCGATCACCGGTCCCTTGAAGATCTTGCGCAGGAACACCGCGGCCACCGGCGGGCGATCTGCATCGAGCGTCTCGACGCCCATCACGCGCGGCTCGACCACGTGCAGGTAGGCCAGCCCGAAGCGGTTCAGCTGCCCGGCGGCATAGGCGAAGGTGGCTTCGGGGTTGCTGTCGGAGATCGCGCCCCATTTGCAGCATCGGCGATCCTGCGCCAGCCGGCGATGTGCCTGTCTTCATAGATGCCCGGGCCGCCGAGGTAGCCGCGGCCCGAGCGCAATGTGTGTGACGACTCGGTGATGATCAGCCCGCCTTCCGAGGCGCGCTGGCTGTAGTACCGCGCCATCATCTCGCTCGGCGTGTCGTCCGGATCGGAACGCAGGCGGGTCATGGGGGCGTGGACGATGCGATGCTTCAGGCTGTAGGGGCCAAGCTGGAGGGGGGAAAAGAGCTTCGACATGGTGGGTTCTGGTTCTGGTTCTGGTTCTGGTTGTGGTTGTGGTTCTGGTTCAGGCGGGCGCTGGTTCGGCAATCCGTGTCCGGCGATCGCAACGGTCGGATGCCATGTGGGTGTCAGGTCGCGGCGGGACATGGCATGGCTGGCTTGCGGCTGCGCGTGCGCAGCAACGCGACGGAAAGGCCCAGCGCGGCAATCTCGCAGAGGCCCGCGACCCAGCCGAGGTCCGCCACCGAAGCCCTGGCGACGACGATGCCGCCCAGGGCCGCGCCGGCCGAGAAGCCGAGATACATGAACGAGGCATTGAGCGAGAGCACGATCGGGGTCGCCTGCAGGCCGGCGAGCGCCACCAGCCTGGCCTGCTGCGCGGGATAGAAGGCCCAGTGCGCCAGGCCCCAGGCAGCGACCGCGCCGAGCACCGGCAGCGTGGCGCTCGACGGCGACAGGAAGTCCGCGCTGAAGGACAGCGTCAGGAAGGCGAGCGCCGAGAGGCCGATGGCCGGCACGATCACGCGCGCGGCCCCCAGCTTGTCGGCCAGGCTGCCACCGGTCATCACGCCGATTCCCGCGGCCACGCCCCACAGGAACAGCACGGCGCTGATCTGCGTGCCGCCGAATCCGGCGACCTGCGCCAGGAACAAGGCGAGGTAGGTGTAGACGACATAGGCACCCGTGGCCCACAAGGCGGTGCTGATCAGCGTCAGCAGGATCACCGGCCGCTTCGCCACGGCGAGGCGTTCGCGCAGCGTGGCCGTCGCCACGCCGGCACCGATGCCGCGCGGCAGGCCGCGCGCCAGGCCGAGCGTGGCCACCACGGCGAGCGCGGCGATCGCCAGGAACGTCATGCGCCAGCCGAGCCGGTGGCCGATGGTGGCGCCGAGCGGGACGCCCAGTGCGATGGCGACGGTGATGCCGCCATTGACGACCGCGATGGCACGGCCGCGGCGCTCCGGGCCGGCGATGACGCTGGCCAATGCATTGGCGCCGGGCACGAACAAGCCCGCCGCGCCTGCCAGCAGGATGCGCGCGGCCATCAGCGCCAGGTAGCCCGGTGCCGCCCAGGCCAGCAGGTTGGCCGCGGCGAAGGCCGACATGCTGAGCAGCAGCAGGGTGCGCCGGCCCAGGTTGCCGGACAGGGCCGTCAGGACCGGCGAGCTCAGGCCGTAGGCCAGCGCGAACACCGTGACGAGCTGGCCCGCGGTCTGTACGCTGACGCTGAGATCCGTCGCCAGTTCCGGCAGCAGCGCGGCAAGCATGAAGCCTTCGGTGCCGATGGCGAAGGCGCCGAAGGCCATCCAGTAGACGGACCACGGCAAGGCGGCTTGTGGTCGGGAAGTGTGCATTGATGGAGCGTTCATGATGGGGTGCGCTTGATGGGATGCGCTTGATGGGATGCTTCGGGACGAGGCGACGATGGCTCAGGGCACGTCGGTACGCCGGCCGCTTGCGGACGATTCGGCAGCCGCGTCGAGCAGCCTGTGCATGCGCACGGCGTCCTCGAAATCCGGCGCCGCGACCGAGCGGGGCCACCCCGTGGCATGCAGCAACATGTCGAGGAAGTGGCCGGCATAGATGGCGATCACGCTGGAGAAGTTCTCCGGCGGCGCCGTCCAGCGCAGCGCAAGCGGCCTCAGCGCCTGGAAGTAATTCATGCTGACGTGCATGCGCACGGAGCGCAGCTTGCCCACGTAGCCCTGCGCCAGCAGATCCCGCAGGTAGCGGTTGTGTGGCGCATGGCGGCGCTGCAGGCCAGCCACGTGGCGTACGCCCCGGTCTTGCGCCAGTTGCAGCAGTTGTTCCGAAGCCGCGGTGCTGGTCGAGAGCGGCCATTCGCAATAGACGTCCTTGCCGGCGGCGATGGCCGCGCGCACGGCGCTCTCATGCTGCGGGGCGGTGGTAAGGACGATGACCAGGTCGACCTCGGGATGCGCCACGAGTGCTTCCAGCGAATCGGCGACGTGCAGGAAGCCGTATTGCCTGGCAGCTGCCGTTGCGGCCTCGCGCCGCTGGCTGTAGATGGCCGACAAGGCATAGCGGTCGCGCAGCAGGCTCAGCACGCGCAGGTGGCCGTGCCGTGCCCAGTTGCCGATGCCGATGATGCCGACGCGGATGGGCGCGCCGCCCGTGGCGCGTGCGGCGATGGGGTGTGAAGTCATGATGCCTCTGGATCCGTGCTTGACGAGGAAGGCAGTCTAGGCGCGGGGAGGCAAAAGAAAAACGCTCGCGGACTCCGAACACTCTGGAGCGCCATGGAAGTAATCGGGGGCGGCCCCGGCAGGCGCCACTGCCCTGGCCGGGGGTGACTTTGGACACTGGTGTCCGCAGTGATTTGCCTGCTGGCCCTCTACCGCCGCGGCCGCCGGGCGCCAGATCGGGTCATGAGGCCGGCGCCCGCTGCTGCAGGCAAAGCAAGGGGCGGCGGCACCGGGAGATCGCATTCCGTGCACAACATTCCCTGCACGATATTCACTGATATTCACTGCCAGGAGTCCATCATCATGACCAGCAAGCTCTATACCCCGACCCGCATCGGTGCCGTCGAACTCACGCATCGTGTCGTCCAGGCACCGCTCACGCGCTTGCGTTCAGAGCAGCCCGGCGATGTGCCCGGTGCGCTGATGGCCACCCACTATGGCCAGCGTGCCTCCGAAGGCGGCCTGCAGATCGCCGAGGCAACCACGGTCTCCGTGGTGGGCCGTGGCTATCTCGGCGCACCCGGCATCTATTCGGACGCGCAAGTCGAAGGCTGGCGCAAGGTCACCGACGCGGTGCATGCCAGGGGCGGCCGCATCTTCCTGCAACTCTGGCATGTCGGGCGCCAGAGCCATGTCGACATGACCGGTGGCGTGCCGCCGGTAGCGCCTTCGGTGGTGCCGTTCGAACAGGTGGTATTCACTGCGCACGGCTGGGTCCCCGTATCGCCGCACCGCGCGCTGGCGCTGGAAGAAATCCCGAGCATCGTCGAAGAGTTCCGCCAGGCTGYGCGGCGCGCCATGCGGGCGGGCTTTGACGGCGTGGAAGTCCACGGCGCCAACGGCTACCTGCTTGACCAGTTCCTGCAGGACGGCACCAACAAGCGTACCGATGCCTACGGCGGGCCGGTGGAGAACCGCGCGCGCCTGCTGCTTGAAGTGGTCGAGGCGGTGGCTTCGGTTTGGGGCGGCGACCGCGTGGGCGTGCGCATCGGGCCGAGCGGGACGTGGGCCTCGATGTCCGACAGCGATCCGCAGCAGACCTTCGGCTACGTTGCGCAACAGCTCAATCGCTTCGGGCTGGCCTATCTGCATGTGATCGAGCCGCGTATCGCCGGCGGCGAGGCGCCGGAAGAGGGCAAGCCGCCGGTGGCCGCCGCCCAGATCCGCGCGCTGTTCAAGGGCCCGATCATCGCGGCGGGTGGCTTCGAGCGTCACGACGCGCAGGAGATCGTGGAGCGCGGCCACGCGGACCTGGTCGCGTTCGGCCGCCATTTTTCCGCGAACCCGGACCTGCCGGATCGCCTGCGCCAGGACCTGCCGCTGAACCCGTACGACCGGGATACTTTCTGGGGCGGCGATCAGCGTGGCTACAACGACTTCCCGACCTATCCGGAGGCCCGGGAGCATCAGGACGGGAATCGCCAGGCCGCCTGATCCGCCTACTTGCCGGGAGCGCGTGGCGGGCCTAGGCTTGCCGCGCGCGCGCACCCGGCGGGCGCGTTGGCTTCTGTTCAGGCAGCAGATGCTCGACCAGATAGTCGACGAACACCCGCACCTTGGGCGACAGGTAACGGCTGGAAGGCCACACCGCGCGCAGCCAGCCGGTGTGATCGAGGTAATCGTCCAGTACGCTGACCAGGGTGCCTTCGGCACGCTGCCGGCGCACGGAGTAGTCCGGCACGCAGACGATCCCGAGCCCCTGTTCGGCCAGTTCCACCAGCGGTTCCACCGAGCTTGCCGTGGCGGAAACCGGGAGCTCGAAGTCGGGGTCCGTTGCATCCGCCGCGAACGGCCAGCGCTCGAGCTTGCCGCTGGTCGGGAACTTGTGGTGCAGGCAGGCGTGGGACTTCAGGTCGTGCGGCCGGCGGGGGACGCCCGCACGCTTGAAGTACGCGGGCGAGCCGAACAGTTTCAACTGGTACTGGCTCAGCGTATGCGCCGACAGCCGGGTGTCGCCTACATCGCCGGTGCGTACCACTACGTCGAAGCCTTCTTCGATGACGTTGACCAGGCGGTCGCTGAAATCGAGGTCCATCTCGATCTCGGGATAGGCAGCCATGAAGCGGCCGACCACCGGCGTCAGCACCGATCCCACCAGCGGCATGCTGACGCGCAGCCGTCCACTCGGCGCGCCGCGCGACTGCGCCAGTTCCAGTTGCGYGTTTTCCAGCTCCGCGAAGATGCGCTTGCAGCTTTCCAGGAAGATCCCGCCTTCGGGCGTCAGCGAGATGCTCCGCGTGCTGCGGTGGAACAGCCGCACATGGAGCCGCTCCTCCAGGCGCGCGACCGTCTTGCCGACGGCGGATGGCGAGACCCCGAGCTGCCGCCCCACCTCGGTGAAGCTGCGCGCCTCTGCCGCGCGCACGAAGACATTGAGGGCCGCCAAGTTGTCCATGATCGTTCCAGTCCGCCCAGGTGCTATGTCGTGCACTGGATTCTATATCGGCAGGGGCGGGCGCGCGGCGAGGGGCCCGGCGCGTCCCGCCGTCCGGCGCGGTGTCTGCGGGCCGCCTTATTTCCCCATAAGTAGTTGACTAGGTTTTTCACATGTATAAAATCTAGTTCACAAACATGAAAATAGCCGGTCCCACACGTTCATGCTCCATCAGCGTGCAGCGCGGCCGGCAAGGAGACGATCGATGGCCTCATCGCCAACCCCGCTGCCCGCGCAGCCAAACTTCTTCGTCCGTACCGAGGATGTCGCCGGCTATCACCCTGCCAATCACGTCGGCACGCTGAACCGCCGCATCATCGGCCGGGAGAACGTGGGCGCCACCCAGCTGGAGGTCATCCACGGCACCATCGAGCGTGGCAAGGGCGCCTTGCCGCACGCGCATCCCGGCATCGAGCAGGTCTGCTACATGCTGGAGGGCAGGGCACGCGCCGAGGTGAACGGGCTTTCGCGCGAACTGGGCCCAGGCGACTGCTGCTTCTTCCCGGCCGATGCCATGCATGTATTTACCGTGATCAGCGACGAGCCGGTCAAGTTGCTGGTGATCTACGCCCCGCCTTACGAGGAATCGCCGCAGCGTGTGATCCGTCCGGCCTGAGCCTTGCCGCCCGCGGCGCGGGTGTGCGCTTGCGACGTTCGTAGTTCAAGCCTGGAAGGAGATGCAGACAGATGCAGATGACCTTGTCTTCCCGACGCCGGTGGCTGTTGTGCGCGGCGCTATTGACCTGCCTGCCGGGCGCGGCCTGGAGTGACGGCTACCCCAGCAGGCCCATCCGCATGGTGGTGCCGTACGCGCCGGGCGGGGCCACCGATGTCGTGGCGCGGCTGGTCTCGCAGAAGCTGGCGGAGGCGTTGAAGCAGCCGGTGGTGGTGGAAAACCGCCCGGGCGCCAACGGCATCATCGGCACCGACGCGGTGGCGCGCGCCGCGCCCGATGGCTACACGATCCTGCTCAATACGGCCGGCGCGCAGACCCTCAGCCCGGTGCTCTACAAGGCGGGCTACGAGCCGCTCAAGAGCTTTGCGCCGATCAGCCTGATCAGCAGCATCGGCTTTGTCATGGTGGTCCATCCCTCGGTGCCGGCAAAGACGGTGCAGGAATTCGTGGCGCTGGCGCGTGCCAAGAGCCGGCCGCTGAGCTTGTCGGCGGGCAGCAGCATGATCGAGCTGATCGGCGAGACCTTCAAGGCGACCGCCGGCACGCCGGACGTGGTCAGCGTGTCTTACCGCGGCACCGGGCCGCAGATGCAGGCGGTGGTGGCCGGCGAGGTGGACATGACCATCGATCCGTTCAACGCGATGGCGATGATCCGCGCCGGCAAGCTGCGGCCGCTGGCGGTGCTGTCGCCCAGGCGTTCGCCGGCGCTGCCCGATGTGCCCACCATGCAGGAAGCGGGTATCCAGGGGCTGAACTTCAATTCCTGGGCAGGCTTGCTGGCGCCCGCCGGCACGCCCAGGGAGATCGTGGCGCGGCTGAACCAGGAGATCGTGCGCATCGTCGCGCAGCCCGATATCAAGGCGCGGCTGGCAGCCATCGACTATGAGGCGGTCGGCAGCACGCCGGAGCAGTTCGCCACCATCATCGCCGACGACGCCGCACGCTGGGCCCGGCTGGTCAAGGACACCAACTACAAGGACAAGACCGCGCCTTGAGCGTGGCCGTCGATCACGCATGGCCGGCGCGACCCTTGCAGCCGGCGGCAACGGGACGCAGTGGGGATCAACCCGGATACGGCCGGAAACAACAGGAGACAAAGACATGGCAATGTTCACCACGCGGCGGCGCGCGGCTTTCTTATCGTTGGCGCTGGCGGCGGTGCCGTTTGCCGCACCGCATGCGGCAGCCGCCGACGCCTATCCCACCAAGCCGATCCGACTGGTGGTGCCGTTTGCCGCCGGCAGCGGCACCGATGCGGTGGCGCGCATCACCGCCAAGGAGCTGGGCGACGCCCTCAGGCAGAACGTGGTGGTGGATAACCGCCCGGGCGCCAATGGCGCCATCGCCGCCGAGATCGTCGCGCAGGCGGCGCCGGACGGCTACACGCTGTTCATGACCACGAACACGACGCACTCGGCCAATCCTTCCCTGATGAAGAAGTTGCCGTACGATCCGATCCGCGATTTCACGCCGGTGGCGCGCATGGGCAACCTGCCGTTCATGCTGGTGGTCAACCCCAAGCTGCCGGTCAGGACGGTGCCGGAGCTGATCGCCTATGCGCGCACGCATCCGGGCATGTCCTACGCCAGTGGCAACAGCACCGGCATCGTGTCGGGTGCGACCTTCGGGCGCCTGACGCAGCTGGACCTGCTGCACGTGCCGTACAAGAGCACGCCCCCGGCCATGACCGACGTGATCGCCGGGCAGGTGCCGATGATGTTCGTCGACGTGGCGGCTGGCATTGCCAACGTCAAGGCTGGCAAGCTGCGCGCGCTGGCGGTGACCACGGCGCAGCGCAGCCGGCTGTTGCCGGATCTGCCGCCGCTGGCCGACGCGCCGGAACTGAAGGGATTCGACATCACCTCGTGGAACGGCGTGTTCGCGCCCGCGCATGCGCCGGCCGAGGTGGTCGACAAGCTCAACCAGGCGCTTTCGCGCATCGCTTCGAGCAAGGAAGTGGCGCCACGCTTCGAGGCGCTGGGCTTCGAGGCATTCGGGCAATCGCCCAAGCAGTTCTCCGGTTTCGTGGCCGGCGAACTGGTCAAGTGGACCAAGCTGGTCAAGGACGCCGGCATCCAGCCGGAATGAGGCAGGCATGAACTTTGAAAGAACCCCCGAGCAACGCGCCATCGTCGAGGCGGTGACGCAATTGTGCGGCGACTTCGGCGCCGATTACTGGTCGGGCCTGGACGAGCAAGGCAAGTTTCCCGAAGCCTTCCACCAGGCCATGGCCAAGGCCGGCTGGCTCGGCATTGCCATGCCCGAATCCTATGGCGGTGCCGGGCTGGGCATCACCGAGGCGGCGCTGATCATGCAGGCGGTGTCGGCCTCCGGCGCCGGTTTCTCCGGTGCGTCCGCCATCCACATGAATGTGTTCGGGCTCAATCCGGTGGTGGTGTTCGGCAGCGCGCGCCAGCAGGAGGCTGCGCTGCCGCCGCTGATCGCCGGCACCGAGAAGGCGTGCTTTGCCGTGACCGAGCCGGACGCGGGGCTCGACACCACGCATCTCAAGACCCAGGCCGTGCTGTCGGCGGACGGCAAGAGCTACCGCGTGGACGGGCGCAAGATCTGGATCTCCACCGCGCAGGTGGCCRACCGCATGCTGCTGCTGGCGCGCACCACGCCGCTGGACAAGGTGGCCAAGCCGACCCAGGGGCTCAGCCTGTTCTACACGTCCCTGGACCGCAAGCACATCGAAGTGCGCGAGATCCACAAGATGGGCCGCGCGGCGGTGGACTCGAACATGCTGTTCATCGACGGGTTGCAGGTGCCGGTGGAGGACCGCATCGGCGAGGAAGGGCGCGGCTTCGAGTACATCCTGCACGGGCTCAACCCGGAGCGCATCCTGATCGCCGCGGAAGCCGTGGGCCTGGGCCGCGCGGCGCTGGAGGCGRCCACCCGCTACGCCCGCGAGCGCACCGTGTTCGGCCGGCCGATCGGCCAGAACCAGGGCATCCAGCACCCGCTGGCGCAGGCCTGGATGGCGCTGGAGGCGGCAGACATGATGGTGTGGAAGGCCGCGTGGCTGTACGACCAGGGCAAGCCCTGCGGGGCCGAGGCCAACACCGCCAAGTACCTCGCCGCCGAGGCCGCGCATCAGGCCTGCCAGACCGCGGTGCTGACGCTGGGCGGCATGGGCTATGCGCGCGAGTACCAGGTGGAGCGCTACCTGCGGGAGTCGTACATCCCCCGCATCGCGCCGGTCAGCGCCCAGCTGATCATGTGCCATATCGCCGAGCGGGTACTGGGTTTGCCGAAGTCGTACTGAAACCGAAGGCACGGAGCGAAGGCATCCGCGTGCCGGGGCGGGACGTGCGGGCCGCGATTCTTTAGCGTTTATCCTGGCAATCCCGCTCCTGGGCGTCTCATTCTTTCAGCGATGAAAATAATAAAAAACGCGCYGCTGGCGACAGCGGCGCGTTGTGCTTTTCCCTGCAAGCTGTTTCTTCCATCCCTCGTCCTACAATCGGCCCATCACTAGCAGAACCACCACGACCAGTACGACGAGGCCAAGGCCGCCGCTGGGGTAATAGCCCCAGCCTGTGCTGTACGGCCAGGCCGGCAGCGCGCCGAGGAGCAGAATGATCAGAAGGATAAGCAGGATCGTGCCGATGGCCATGATGGGCTCCTTTTCGGTTGGATTTCCGTTGTTGGATTTCCGTTGTTTCCAGCGGTAGTGCCTCGCTTGCATGCCCGGGCTTACTTGCCCAGCTCGTGGCCGATCACACCGCCGGCGACGGCGCCGCCGACCGTGGCGGCAGTGTTGCCGTGCGAGAGTTCATGCCCCGCCACGCCGCCAGCCACGGCGCCGGTGGCGGTGCAGCCATTCAGGCCCATCAGAAGTGCGGCACCCGCGATGAGCGCGCTGGCAAGTCTCAACATGGCGGTCTCCTGCATGCATGATTTGCGATGGCGGTGCAGGCGCGCGGTACGCGTCTGCCATGCATCCAAGATAGCTGGGCGCGACGGCGCGCCCAGCAGGTCATGCGCTGATATGGATGTAGGAATTGGACGACGCCGCGTGTGCGGCGCCGCTAGCCTGGAAGCGGCGGGAGGGGAAATCGAGCTGCGCGAACCAGCCCCGGCGGGGCGGCCGGCAAGCGATCAGCGCAGGCGCTTGATGAGCGAGGAGGTATCGGCGCGGCCGCAGCCGTCCTGCTGCAGGTCGGCATAGAACTGGTCGACCACGGCGGTCACCGGCAGGCTGGCGCCGTTGCGGCGTGCTTCGTCCAGGCACAGGCCCAGGTCCTTGCGCATCCAGTCCACCGCGAAGCCGAAATCGAACTTGTTCTCGACCATGGTCGGGCCGCGGTTCTCCAGTTGCCACGAGCCCGCGGCGCCCTTGCTGATGACGTCCAGCACCACCGGCATGTCCAGCCCCGCGCGCTCGCCGAAGGCGATGGCTTCGGACAAGCCTTGCAGCAGCCCGGCAATGCAGATCTGGTTGACCATCTTGGCCAGCTGGCCCGCGCCGGCGCCGCCGATGCGGGTGACGGCGCGCGCGTAGGCGCCCAGCACGGGCGCGACGCGGTCGTACGCGGGCTGGTCGGCGCCGCACATGATGGTGAGGATGCCCTTCTGCGCGCCCACCTCGCCGCCCGAGACGGGCGCGTCGACGAAGTGCAGGCCGCGCTCGGCGGCGGCGGCATACAGCTCGCGCGCCACATTGGCGCTGGCGGTGGTGTGGTCAACGAAGACACAGCCGGCCGGTGCCTGGGTGAAGGCGCCGTCGGCGCCGGTCATCACCGCACGCAGGTCGTCGTCATTGCCCACGCAGGAGCAGACTGCTTCGGCATCCTGCGCGGCGAGCGCCGGGGTGGCCGCGGATTTGCCGCCGAACTCGGCCACCCACTGCGTGGCCTTGCTTGCCGTGCGGTTGTAGACCGTGACCTGGTGGCCCTTGGCGGCGAGATGGCCCGCCATGTGATAGCCCATGACGCCGAGGCCGATAAATGCAACACGCATGACTGGAAAGCTCCCTGACCGGCAGGCCAACGTCGTGCGTTGCCTGCCCTTGGCGCGGGGCAGCCGTTGCGGGGCGCCCGCAGAATGAGAAAACCGGGCGGTAAGCCCGACGAAGCAGCGAATGCTGCCATTCTTGCACTGCAACGTCAACCGCGCCTGCGGCGCATTCCTGGCCCGGGCGCGCGGCTATTCGAACGACACCTGGCCGGAGCCGGTGCGGCTGACATGGCGCTGCATCGGCCGGCCGCGGACGACGATCTGACCGGAACCGGCGAGCGCGATGCTGGCCTCGTCCGAGGCAATGCCGAGAATGCGGCCCGAGCCGCTGAGCCAGGCGTCCAGCCGGCTTGCCCGCAGCGCGCCGGCGTCCACGTTGCCCGAGCCCGAGAGGGCGGCCCGCACTTCGCCGGCCTGGCCTTCGGCCACGATGGAGCCGGACCCGGAGAGCTCGAGGTCGATGGTGGCCTCGCGCAAGCCGCTTGCCCGCAGGGAGGCGGCCCCGGGAATGCTGACCGCCTGCAGCGACGGCGCGCCGATGGCGACCTTCAGCGGCGCCGCCAGCACGACCGGCGCCTTCAGGTCGATCGACAGGCGGCCGTCGGCAACGGTGGTCAGCACCAGCGGCAGCACGTCGGCCGGGCCGGTGATGGCCACCGAGAAGCCGGGATTGGCCGCAGGGCTGACCGAGAAGACCGCGGTGACCGGCGCGTTGAGCTGCACCCCCGAGAATGCGCCCGGATGGCGCAGCTCGGTCTTCTCCGGGCCGCTTGGGCGGAGCGCCTCTTGCGAAGAAACCACCTGGCCGTTGACGATGACCACGCTGCTGCTGCTGCTGCCCGAGCCGGGCGTGGACACCGTCGTGCTCTGGTTGACGATCACCGTGCCCTGTTGCGCCGTCGCGCTGCCGCAAAGGCAGCAGGTGGCCAGCGCGCAGACGCGTAGCAGAGTAGTGCAGGCCATGGCTATCCTCGGTTGGGGAAGCAGGACAAGGGCGGGCTAGCCTGCCGTTTGCCGGCTGTCCGCCGGTTCGGTCGCCGGGCCTGTGGTGGCCGGGCGCGCGTCAGCGTCCCGGTGGAAGGTGTACTTGTCCTTGCCGGTCCTCTTGGAATCATAGAGGGCTTCGTCGGCTTTGATCAGGGCGTTGGCCAGCAACCAGCATCGCCCAGATCGGACGGGCGGCTTCATCGATGCCGTCGAGCACCATGCGTGCGCCGGCGCAGAAGGCGACCACGAAAGCGAAGTTGAGGACTTCGAAATGCCGGGCGCGACGCATGAACGGCACGGCCACGGTCAGTGCCGAAACGGTGTTGGCGCGCGCCGCGGGTCATCGCGGCAGGCCATCTCCGGCAGTCGTGCAAGGCGCGGCAAGCGTCGCCGGGTGGCTTGGTGGTACGGCACTCACAGTACCGCGCGGCGAGGTTTCCCGCACCTTGTGCGCGTGGCTATGCTTAAGACGTAGTACGGCAACCGGCGCCGGCAATCACATGACGACGGCATGCCGATGCCTGGCGCGGGCATTGCGCGCTGGCGGTTGTGCAGGAGGGTGTATGAGAACGCTGGGCTTGCTGTTTGCCACATCGCTGGCGATAGCGCTGCCGCTGCGCGCGGGTGCGGCAGGTTGCCAATATGACATGCAATGCAAAGGGGAACGGATTTGTCAGCAGGGCCAGTGCGTCGCCCCACCCGATGACGATGGCACCGACGGCGGGAGTGCGGCGTCCCGCTCCGCCCAGGTTCCTCCCGCAAGCTCGGCGCCGGCCTCGGCGCGCATGACCAAGAGCGCGCCGGCCCCGAGCGAGCCACGCTTTTGCTGCACGGTGGCCGGCAAGCTCAGGCCCTACGGCAACATGTCCTCCGACACCGCCGTGGGCGATGCCTGCCAGGGTGCGACCAACTCCGGCAAGCCCGTTCCGGGCACGGCCTGCCAGTGAGGAGGACCGCCGGGAGGGCAAGCGCGGAGCGGCTGCGGCAAGCGCTTAAGCAGATGCCTGCGTGGCGCCGCTGCCATTGCTGCCTGGGGCCGGCAGCAATGGCGCCGCGCCAGGCAGGTACGCCGTGACCCACTTGGTCATCGCGTCGCCCATGGCCGGCAACACGTTGCCCTGGTCGGGCAGGAAGTCGCGGCCCATCAGGCACCACTGGAACGGGTCGCTGCCGCTTATGGCGGCGAATTGCTGGTGCAGCCCCTGCGTCCATTGCAGTTGGGCGGCGTTGATGATTTCGTTCAGGCTGTTGAGATAGGCCGCCATGCGCTGGCCCATCACATCGGCCATTTCCGGGCGGAACGTGCCGAAGGTAAACGGCTGTGCCGCGGCTTCGGCCGCATACTCAGCGCCTTCCGCGAACAAAGCCTGTGCTGTTTGCGCGTTCAGTGCGCCGATCTTCTCCGCTGCTTGTGTCCATGTGTCGGCAAGGCCGAAAAACGGGTCCGGGAACGCCAGGTGTGCTTCGACAGAAGTGGAGCGAGGGGGTTGCGCCATTGAAAATCTCCGAGGGCGATGCCGGGCGCCTGCGGGGATTCCGCAGGCGGCACCAGAGCCTGCTGCGCCGCAGCATCGCTGCTAGTCAGCATAGGCGTATTCGACGCGGAGTCAAGAGCTGCAACATGCCCACGGTCCGTGTGGGCTGGCCGGCACCGGGGCGGTGCGGCCGCCATTTAGGGCGCTGCGGCCGGCTTTCGTTCCGCGTTTAGTCCGGCTTGACGCCGGCTTCCTTGATCACTGCGGTCCATTTCGCCAGTTCCGCCTTGATGCGCGCCTGGGTCTGCGCCGGCGTGGTCCAGGTGGCGATCGCTCCCTGATTGAGCAGCGATGCCTTGACCTCGGGCTCGGCCAGGATCTTCTTCAGTTCACTGTTGATCCGGTCGATCACGGGGGCCGGGGTGCCGGCCGGCGCGACAATGCCGAACATGGAGTTCACCTCGAAGTCCTTGAGGCCTGCCTCGCGTGCCGTGGGCACGTCAGGCAGCGCGGTGACGCGCTCACTGGTGGTGACGGCGAGCGCGCGGATCTTCCCGCCCTTGACATAGGACTGGGCCGCCGGCACGGTTTCGATCATGCTCAGCACCTGGCCGCCGATCAGGTCGGTCATGGCCGGGCCGCTGCCCTTGTAGGGCACGTGCAGCATGTCGACCCCGGCCATGCGCTTGAACATCTCGCCGGCCAGGTGCTGGGGCGAGCCGTTGCCGGCCGAAGCGAATGTGACGGCGCCGGGGCTGGCCTTGGCCAGCGCGATCAGCTGGGGCAGGCTGCCCGCTTTCACGGTGGGGTTGACCACGAACACCAGCGGCACGTTGCCGACGATCGAAATCGGCGCGAAGCTCTTTTCGATGTCGTAGGACACGCGGCTCTTGTACAGCGCCGCGTTGATGGCGTGGCTGGTCAGCGCGCCCATCAGCAGGGTGTAGCCGTCGGCGGGAGCCTTGGCCACCAGCTCGGCGCCGATATTGCCGGCCGCGCCCGCGCGGTTGTCGACCACCACCTGCTGGCCGAGCGCGGTGGAAAGATGCTGGGCCAGGGTGCGGCCGATCACGTCGGTGGCGCCGCCCGGCGGGTAGGGCACCACGAGGCGGATCGGCTTGGCGGGATAGTCGGCGGCGGCAGCCAGGCCGGGGCAGGCGGCGCCCGCCAGCAGGGCGCCGGCGCTGGCCAGCGCGCTGAGCAACAGATGGCGCCGGGGCGCGGAAACGCTGCGGCGAACAGAGCGTCGGAAGCCAGTCATGGGGGATCTCCTGCGCCGGGATGGTATGAGTTGGAATGCTGGCCGCTGCGGTCGCAGCGCGGGGACGCCCGGCTCGTCAGGGCAGAGTGTAGGGGGCGCCTCTTGATAGAAGAATCAGAATTTTTCTATCGACTGATCTGTATTTCCAATCAAATCAATCAGGCTGATCCGGACGGTGCGACGTTGCGGCATTGCCGCCTATCCGCTGGAGGAAGACATCGTCTTCCTGTGAACTAATAGGGTTCGCGTGTTTCAGGCTCGGGCTGGCGCCGGGGCGGCGGCGCCGCCGCGTGGCCGGGGCCTGCCGGCGGTGCCGGACGCGCTGCGGCGTCATCCCACGCGCTGCGCAGCGGTGGCCGCGGCAGGTTGGCCTGCCAGGCCCGCAGGATCACCTGGGCGATCTGGTTGTGGGCCTCCTTGGAAATCACATTCTCCTCGCGCATCGCCTCCAGCGAGCGCTGTCCTTTGCGCAGCGCGAACAGCATCAGCAGGCGCTTCTCCAGCGCCAGCGTGTAGCTGCCGAACTGGGCGCGCATCTCGTCCAGCCCGCCCTGCACCGATTTGGTCCGGTCTCCCAGCACGCCGTCGAGCACCGTGGCCAGGCGGGCGCCGAACACCGGCGTGAGCAGTGAGCGGTTGTATTGCCGCAGGCGTTCCAGCACCGTCTGGCGGCACACCAGCAGCTCGAAGCGGTCGGCCAGCGCGCGCGCCAGCGGCCGGTCGATCGACAGGCGCTGGTGCAGGAACAGCGCCACGCGGTAGCCGCGCTGGTAATCCAGGATGTGGCGCGCGGCGCGGTTGTAGCCCAGGCGCCCCTGTTCGCGCGCGGCATCGATCATGCGCGTGGTGTTGTGCACCATGGCATCGAGGTTGGCGACCGAGATCACGCCGTCGCCATATTCCGGGATCAGCTCGCGCTCGCGCGTGGCCAGCGTGACCAGCCCGATGCTGAGGCGGTCGCGCTCGGACAGCGCGCTATCGAAATCGAACTTCACCGACCCCAGCTCGATCTCGCGCCGGTATTGCAGCGCGACCTCGCGCGCGGCTGCTGGCGGCAGGCCGAAGGTTTCGGCGATGCGGTTGAGCGTGGCCTCCACCTCTTCGGTGGAGAGCTGGATGGCCTGGCGCTGGAGCGCCTGGTCCTGCGGCGACAGCCGGTCCAGGCCGAGCTGGCGGATCAGCCAGCGCAGCGTGGTGCCGTTGAGCAGCAGGCTGACCAGCACGAAGCCGGTCGCCAGGATGGCGATGAAATGGCGTGATTCGATCGGCAGCGCGTCGTTCTCGGCGATGCCCAGCGCCAGTACCAGCGTGACCGCGCCACGCAGGCCGCCCCAGGCGATCGCCAGCTTGTAGGCGCCGTTGATCGGCGCGCTCAGCTTGAGCCAGGACAGCAGCGGCAGCAGGCCGAACAGCGCCAGCAGGCGCGCGGCCAGCGCGGCCAGCACCAGTACCGCCAGCAGCACGCCGTGGTGCAGCGTCACCCCGGCCAGCATCGACGGCACGCGCACGGACGCCAGGAGGAAGACGACAGCTCCCGCGATGCCGGCGAACTGCTCCCAGATCATGCGCAGGTGGCGCCAGTTGCGCGGCCTCAGCCGCGTCGGGCCCAGCGCGCTGACCATCAGGCCGGCGCATACCACGGCCACCACGCCCGACACGCCGAGCATCTGCTCGGCCAGCAGGTACAGCGGATAGGGCAACGCCAGCGTGAGCGCGCCTTCGGCCATGGCCAGTCCGGCCAGGCGCGGCAGCAGGTCCGCCACCAGCCGCCCGGCGACGATGCCGCACAGCACGCCACCGGCGAAGGACCAGGCCAGCTCGCGCAGGCCGGCGGCCAGCGTGGCCTCGGTGCCGTGGCCGGTCAGCATGGCGACCAGCACGCCCGCGATGGCAATGGCGGCGGCATCGTTGAGCAGGCTCTCGCCTTCGACCAGCCGGATCAGCCGGGCCGGCGCGCCCACGTCGCGGAAGATGGCAATCACCGCGGCCGGGTCGGTGGTGGCGACCACGGCGCCGAGCAGCAGGCACACCACCAGGCTGGCGCCGCTGGCCAGCGCGGTGACCAGGCCGATCACGCCGGTGGCCACGATCACCGCCACGATGGCCAGCAGCAGGACGGGCGCCGCGTCCGGCAGCATGTTGCGCACGTCGGCGGTCAGCGCGGCGTGGAACAGCAGCGGCGGCAGGAAGATCCACAGATAGGCCTCGGGCGGCAGGGCCGGATCGATCAGCGGATGGAGGAAGTGCCAGGCGAACTGCGGGGCGGAGGCATCGATGGCCACGTAGCCCGCGCCGATGGCAATGCCGATGGCCGACAGCAGGGTGGATTCCGGCAGCGACAGCCTGGCCGCGGCCACCTGCACCACGGCCACGATGGCCAGCAGGGCGCCGGCCAGGATCAGGACGTCGACGACGATATTCAAGCGCGACTCCGCAACGCTGGCGCGGCCCGGTACGGCGCTGGTGCTGGCGCAGATTCTGGCGCTGATGCTGGTGGTGCTGGAGATGATGTCACTGCGGGATCCTTGGACGGCGGCTGGCTCCGACCATACCCCGAATCGCCGGGCGCTTTCAAGCGCTGTACGGTTTGCTTGCGGATTGGCCCGGGCGGCTTCAGCCGGCCTGCGCCACGCCACCACCGGCCTGCGCCAGATGGGCCCGCAGCACGCTCGCCAGCGCAGTCGCGGCCGGCGACAGGCTGCGGTTGCGCGGTGTCACCAGGCCGATCGAGCGCTCCGTCACCGGCGCGGTCAGCAGGCGCTCGACGATGCCGGGCTGGCGCACCGTGCCGGCCGCGATCTCCGGCAGCGCGGCCACGCCAAAACCGCATTCGACCATGGCCGCGATGGTGGCCAGGTGCTCGGCCTCGAAGCCCGGCTGGAAGCGGATGCGGTTCTGCAGGAAGGCCCACTCGGCGTACTGGCGCACGCTGCTGGGATGGGTCATCGACACATGCTCGGCGTCCACCGTATCGGCCCAGCGCAGCGGCCCCTTGCCTTGCGCGAGCGGGTGCGTGGCCGGGATCAGCAGCACGAAGCGGTCGGACATCATCGGCTCGTAATGCAGATCGGCCTGCTGCGGGTCCGCCGCGGTCAGCGCAAAGTCCACCTCGCCGGCCCGCACCAGGTCGAAGGCGGGGCCGGAGAGCGTGTCGTAGACCTTGAGCGCGACCTTGGGATGGTCGCGCCGGAAGGCCATCAGCACACGCGGCAGCAGGCGTGCGGCGAGCGAGGGCAGGGCGGCCACGGCGACCTGGCCCCGCTGCGCGCTGGCAATGCCGCTGACCGCGTCGATGGTGTCGCGGAAGGCTGCCTGCAGCACAGCCGCCTGCCGCATGAAGACTTCGCCAGCCGCGGTCAGCCGCACGGTGCGGGTGGTGCGGTCGAACAGGCGCACCCCGAGCGACTCCTCGATGCGCAGGATCTGGGTGGACAAGGCCGACTGCGAAAGATGCAACTGGCCGGCAGCCTGGCGGAAGTTCAGGGTCCGGCCGAGCACCAGCGTGGTCTCGACATCGCGCATCGACAGGTTGATCTTCATTGGATTGATCTCGTTTTTAGATCATTTTATCTAAAAAATCTGATTCATCAATCAAAGGGGATTGTCTACACTGGCGCTCGCACTGTAAAACGCCCGCCTAAAGCCGTCATAGCCGTCATAGAAAAGGATCTGCCATGCCACACGCCCCCGTAACGTTCCCGCTTGCCGCTCCCGGCAAGGCTCACGCCGTGGTGGTCGGCGGCGGCACCATGGGTGCCGACGTGGCCGTCGTGCTGGCGCGGGCACATTGCCGCACCACCGTGGTGGAACCGGACGCCGGGCGTGCCGCCGCCGTATCGACACGCGTCGGCGCCAATCTCGCCGCCATCGGACCGGACGCCGAGGCCGKCATGTCCGGGCTGGCGGTGGCTGCGTCGCTTGATGCGATCGACTGGAACACGGTCGACCTGGTGATCGAATGCATACCCGAGCGGCTGGACATCAAGCGTGCCCTCTTTGCCGACCTGGTTCAGCGGGCGCGCTCCGACGCCATTCTCGCCAGCAACAGTTCCAGCTTCCCCATCAGCGCCATCGGCGAGGGCCTGGCCACGCRCGAGCGCATGCTCGGCCTGCATTTCTTCATGCCGGCGCACCTGGTGCCGCTGGTGGAAGTGGTGATGGGGGCGGGGAGTGCCGAAACTGGCGCAGACGCGCTGATCGCGTTCATGCGGCGCTGCGGCATGGTGCCCGTGAAGGTGAAGAAGGACCTGCCGGGCTTCCTGGCCAACCGCCTGCAGCACGCCTTGTCACGCGAGGCGTTCGATCTGATCGACCGTGGCATCGCCTCGCCCGAGGATGTGGACGCGGCGGTGCGTTTTGGCTTTGGCTTCCGCTTCCTGGCGGCCGGGCCCGTCATGCAGCGCGACCACGCCGGCATCGACGTGCATGCCGCGGCGGGCGCGACCATGTACCCTACCTTCTGCAATGCCGCCGAGCCGGCGCGCTGCCTGACCGAGCGGGCGGCGGACGGCCGCCACGGCATGAAGACCGGCGAAGGCTTCTACCAGTGGACGCCGCAGGCCATCGCGGCCGAGCGGGAGCGCTATGACCGGCTGCTGCGCGCGGGGCTCGACCTGATCGCGCCCGAGTTGCCCGCGATCGAGCCCTGATCCGAACCTAGACCTTATCCCGCACACGCCATCCATACCGAGCGCACCATGACCGAACAAGCCCTGCTGGCGGATTCGCCGCTGATCATTACCGTAGCACCGAACGGCGCGTACAAGACCGCCGCCGACCACCAGGCGGTGCCGACCACCGCGGCCGCGCTGGCGGCCGAGGCTCGCGCCTGCCTGGACGCGGGCGCGGCCATGATGCACATGCATGTGCGCCAGCCCGACGGCCGCCATTCCCTCGATGCCCAGCTCTACCGCGAGGCGCTGGCCGCCGTGAAGCAGGCGGTGGGCGATGAGTTGCTGGTGCAGGTGACCAGCGAGGCGGCCGGCATCTACCGCGCCGCCGAGCAGATCGCCATGGTGCGCGAACTGCGTCCGGAGGCGGTGTCGATCGGACTGCGCGAAATCGCGGTGCCGGATATCGCCGAAACCGAGCTGGCCGCGTTCCTGGCCTGGCTGGCGCAGGAGCGCGTGATGACGCAGATCATCCTGTACGACGCGGCCGACGTGGAGCGCTGGCAAGCGCTGCGCGCCCGGGGGCTGGTGCCGCCGGGCGCGTGGTCGGTGCTGTTTGTGCTGGGCCGGTACTCGGCCGGACAGGTTTCGTCGCCGCGCGACCTGCTGCCGTTCCTGCAGGTGTTCGACGGTACGTTGCCGTGGGCGATCTGCGCCTTCGGCCGCGAGGAGAATGCCTGCGTGACCACCGCGGCTGCCTTCGGCGGCCACGTGCGGGTGGGATTCGAGAACAACCTGAAGCTGCGCGACGGCAGCACCGCGCCAGGCAACGCGGCGCTCGTCGGGCAGGCTGCGGATGGCGCGCGGACCCTGGGCCGCCCGCTAGCGTCGGCCGAGCAGGCCCGCCGCATCTACGGCCAGATCCGCTGAGCACGTGCCGTCGGCCGGCGAGGGCCGGGCGGCAATGAGCGCGCTCACACGCCGTCGGTGAAGCTGTCGCGCGGGCCGGTGCGGGCGCCGTCGCTGAAGGGGTTGCGCGGGCTGATGTTGCCGCCGCCATCGGTGAACGGGTCGCGCGTCCCGTGGTTGCTGACGCCTTGCGCGCCTGCATCCCGCGGCTGCCCCGCGGCCGCGCCGTCGAGGTAGGGATCCACGCTGCGCGGGGCGGCGCTGGCGAAACCGGCCGCGCCGGCCAGCGTGGCGGCCGTGGCGGCGAGCAGCATGGCTTGCTTGAAAGTACGCATCGTTCTTCTCCGAGGATTTGCCGATCGCCATCGATCGACCTTGGAGGCAAGTCTAGAAAGACGGCGGCCACGGCAACATGACCCCCGCATGACAATGCTGTCATGCATCATCCCGGCTTTCAGCCCGCGTGGCTGCACCCGGCGACGCCGCCGCGCGGGCCGAGTCCTTCCCGGGCGGTTGGCGCAATACGCTCCTCAGGCATTCCTTCTATTGCGATCCGGCGCCGCTTCTCCAATCATGTAAGTGCGCGTCGTGGCGGTACCGCGCCCAATCGTGTCGAAAATGTGCCAAAAATCTCATAAATTCTTAATGATTGGCGGAAATGCGCAATCACGCTATCCTTGCGCGATTGTGGGGCGTGCTGCACACGGGAAGGTGTCTCGGGACGATTCTGGACGCTTCTGGACGCTTCGGAGACAGGGGCGCACGCGGCTCACGGCCGCACCATCATTGATGAAGCAGAAAACATAAGGCCTGAAACGGCCGCAAACATGACGCTTTACCAGATCAAACCGAAGTTCCAGGCTCTGCTGCGGCCCTTGGTGAAGCATCTTGCCGCGCGTGGCGTCACGGCCAACCAGGTCACGCTCGCCGCCGCCGCGGGCTCCCTGGTGATCGGCGCGCTGACGGCAGCGCTGGCCTGGCTTCCGGGCGTATTCCTGCTGATGCCGCTCTGGCTGTTCCTGCGCATGGCGCTCAATGCCATCGATGGCATGCTCGCGCGCGAACACGGCCAGCAAAGCGTGCTGGGGGCTTATCTCAATGAACTGGGCGATATCGTCTCCGATCTTGCGCTGATCCTGCCGTTTGCCATGGTGGCCCCGTTCGGTGCCGGCGAGGTCATGGTGTTTGCCGTGCTGGCGGTGATTGTCGAATGCGCGGGCCTGATCGGCCCGCTGGCCGGGGCCAGCCGCCGCTATGACGGCCCGCTTGGCAAGAGCGATCGCGCCCTGGTGCTGGGCGCGCTGGGGCTGTGGGTCGGTCTCGGCCGTGGACTGGCCCCGCTGGCGCACTGGCTATTTGTGCTGCTGGCCGTGCTGTCGCTGCTGACCATTGCCAACCGGGTACGCCGCGGGGTGGCCGAGGGCACGCAGGCCCGCAGCGCACGCACGCAGCCGCCACGCACCGAACCGTCTTCCCAACCCGTGGAGTGAACCTACGTGGACAGTCAAACCGGGCGTTCCGCCGTCGAGGCACAGTTCGAGACCCATGACGGGCAGTCGCTGTTCTACCGCCACTGGCCAGCCAGGGATGACGCGCCGCAGGGTGCCGTGGTGCTGTTCCACCGGGGCCACGAGCACTCCGGGCGCATCGCCCACCTGGTCGATGAGCTTGACCTGCCGGGACACGCCTTCTTCGCATGGGATGCGCGCGGTCACGGGCGTTCGCCGGGCGAGCGCGGATACAGTCCCAGCCTGGCGACGTCGGTGCGCGATATCCAGACCTTCGTCGACCACATCGCCGCCGTGCATGGCATTCCGGTCAGCCGCATCGCCGTGGTGGCGCAAAGCGTCGGCGCGGTACTGGTGTCCACCTGGGTGCATGACTACGCGCCACGGATCCGCTGCCTGGTGCTGGCCTCGCCGGCATTCAAGGTCAAGCTCTACATACCGCTGGCACGGCCTGGACTGAAGCTGATGCACAAGCTGCGCGGCAAGTTCTTCGTCAACAGCTACGTCAAGGCCAGGTTCCTGACGCACGATCCGGAGCGCGTTGCCAGCTACCAGCAGGATCCGCTCATCACGCGCCCGATCGCCGTCAATATCCTGCTCGATCTCTACGAGACCGCCGAGCGTATCGTGGCCGACGCGGCCGCCATCACGGTGCCCACGCAGCTGCTGATCTCGGGCGCCGACTGGGTGGTGCACCGCGCGCCACAGGACGCCTTTTTCGAACGGCTTGGCTCGGGCGTGAAAGAGCGTATCGTGCTGGACGGCTTCTATCACGACACCCTTGGCGAGCGCGACCGGGCGCAAGCCGTGACGGCCGCGCGGCGCTTTATCGTGCGCGAGTTCGAGATGCCGTCGGCGCCAGTCTCGCTGCTCGATGCGGACCGCAGGGGCGTCTTCAAGGACGAGTCCGACCGCCTGGGCCGGCCCGCAGCCGGCCCGGCCGGCATGTACTGGGCCCTGACACGGGCCGGCCTGAAGTTCGGCGGCCTGCTGTCGGACGGCGTACGCCTCGGGCAGCAGACCGGTTTCGACTCGGGCTCCACGCTGGACTACGTCTACTGCAACAAGGCGCAGGGCAGGTTCGGGATCGGACCGCTGATCGACCGCGGCTACCTGGACGCTATCGGCTGGCGCGGCATCCGCCAGCGCAAGGTGCATGTCGAGGAGTTGCTTGGCCAGGCCATCGGCACCCTGCGTGCCGCCGGCGTGCCGGTGCGGATCGTCGATATCGCGGCGGGCCACGGCCGCTACGTGCTCGAGGCCCTTGCCGCCAAGGTGTTCAACGGCTCCGCCGCGCAGCACGTGCAGAGCATCCTGCTGCGCGACTACAGCGACATCAACGTCAAGCAAGGCCGCGCACTCATCCGCAGCAAGGGCCTGGCGGATATCGCACGCTTCGAGAAGGGCGATGCATTCGACGGTGACGGGCTTGCCGCGCTCGACCCGGCACCCACGCTGGCCATCGTCTCCGGCCTGTACGAGCTGTTCGGCGACAACGCCATGGTGGCGCGCTCGCTGGGCGGCCTCGCCCGGGCGGTGGCGCCGGGCGGCTACCTGGTCTATACGGGGCAGCCCTGGCATCCGCAGCTGGAGTTCATCGCGCGCGCGCTGACCAGTCACCGCGCAGGTTCGGCCTGGGTCATGCGGCGCCGCTCGCAGGCCGAGATGGACGAACTGGTCCGCCAGGCGGGCTTCGAGAAGATCGCGCAGCGCATCGATCCGTGGGGCATCTTCACGGTCAGCCTGGCGCGCAGGGTCGCGTGATGTTCCAGCAGCAGGCCGAAGGCGGCAGCGCAGGCACGGCGCCGCGCATGGACGTTGCCGAAACCCGTCCGTGGGGTTTGGCGCTGGCCTTGCTCTGCGCCATGGGCGTGCTGTTTTTCTCTTCCTACGGCTTCGCCAACTGGCTGGCCAGCTTGCGCGCGGACGTGCCGTATTTCTACTTCGGGTGGGAACGGCATATTCCCTTCGTACCGTGGAGCATCGTGCCGTACTGGTCGATCGATCTGCTCTACGGCCTGTCCTTCTTCCTGTGGCGCACGCGCGCGGCGCTCATCACGCATGCCAGGCGGCTGCTGGCGGCGCAACTGATCTCGGTGGCCTGCTTCATCGCGTTTCCGTTGCGCTTTGCCTTCGAGCGCCCGCCGGCGGACGGCTTGCCGGGCCGTCTGTTTGCGCTGTTGGGCGGCTTCGACAAGCCGTTCAACCAGGCGCCGTCGCTGCATATCAGCTTGCTGGTGATCCTGTGGGTGGCCTATGCCATGCATGCGCGCGGTGCCTGGCGCTGGCTGCTGCATGTGTGGTTCGCGCTGATCGGCATCTCGGTGCTGACCACCTACCAGCACCATGCCATCGATTTGCCGACCGGCTGGCTGGTGGGCTGGTTCTGCGTCTTCCTCTTCCCGCTGGGGCAGGGCGAGCGGCGGGGCGTGGCCGGGCGCGGGGTGCGCACGCGCCAGCTTTCCGTGCGCTACGCCGCCGGCGCCCTGGGGGCCGGCGCGCTGGCGCTGGCGGTGCTGCCAGCCTCGGCCCTGGCGGCGTTGCTGCTTGGCTGGCTGGCGCTGGCGCTGGCCTGCGTGGCAGCGATCTACCGGCGGGGGTTGCCTGCGTTGTTCCAGAAAGGGCCCGACGGCAGCATGCCGATGGCGGCGCGGTGGGTGCTGGCGCCGTACCAGCTTGGCGCCTTTGCCAATTCGCGCTGGTGGACGCGCGGCCGGCCGCAGGCCAGCGAGATCGTGCCCGGTATCTGGGTGGGCCGCTTCCCCGACGCAGGCGGGCTGCGCCGGCTTGGCGCGCAGGCGGTGCTGGACCTGACCGCGGAATTGCCGCGGCTCGCGCCCGCCGGCATCCCC